>JAWBOZ010000055.1:0-5611 GCA_038825625.1 Methanomethylicia archaeon
AATTGAATTAGAAGCTATTCAAATTCCAAATAGAGCTTTTTCAGTTTATGTTGGTGGTGATGATTATTGTAGTGTTATTGAAAATGATTTTGCAATTCCCATAATGGGTTCTAGAGGAATATTGAAGATTGAGAATAGAGGTATTGATAAGGATTATTATTGGCATCTTGATAAGGCTGGAGTACCCTACCCTAAAAAGCTGGATTATGAGATCCATAGTGGTGGTATTAGATTTAAAGAAGAATATAATAAACCCATTATTTTGAAGACTTATCATCCTCAAAGAATCTTTGAGAGGGTATTTATCTTCGCTTCAAGCTCCAGTGATCTTGAATGTAAGGTGGAGAAAGCCATTGAAGATGGATATATTAATGAAGAAACTTTAAAATCTGCTAGGGTTGAGGAGATAGTTTTAGGTCCGCATGCAAACTTAAACTTCTTCTTCTCACCGTTAAATGCCATTAAGAGTTGGGGTAGTGTGGAGAATTATTACTCAAAGATTTATAAGTTGAGTTTAGAGGAAGCAAGAATATGTTTGGCAAATGAGTTTCTATCAATTGATGAACGTAGAGAAACTATTTTGGACGGTCTTAAGAGGCTTCCAGTTGATGTTCAATTGGATCTTGCTAAGAAAGTTTTACCCTCATTTGAAGTTACTCTTCATGTTATGATTAGCATAAGGGAATCTTTAATTAAAGATGTTTTGAGATGTGCCAACAGGTTCTTACTACATTTGAGGAGGGAGGTTCCCCCTGGAATTATTGGTGCTTGGTGCCTTCAAACCATTATAACTTGGGGTTATCCTGATGAATATGGCTTTAAACCCGGATTTAAACCTGAATTTGAAGTTAAAGATGTGGGCTTTGGATTGTATGATGCTCCACACATGGATGCTCCAATGCATATTCCAGTGGTTCAAGATGTAGCTTTAAGGCATGGTGGTGGAACCAACGTTCATATGGGTTTGGGTGGTCAGTATTCAAATATTAGGTATAATAGGAGAATTAGCTTGGGTGAGCGTATTGGATTAGAGATTAAACGAGCGGTAAATACGAATTCTCTTGGTTTCATAGTTACATAGGTTTGAGGTGACCGCTTTGCATTTTTGTGAAAAATATCCAAATCCCTTTTCTAGCGGAGAATTTGTTGATGCAATTAGATTTTCCAATATGGATTTCCCCCTACTGCGTAGGGGTAAGGTTAGAGACATATATGATTTGGGTGAATTTTTGATCTTGTTTCATAGTGATAGGATTTCTGCATTTGACGTCATTCTAAAGGAGCTTATACCATTCAAGGGTGTGTATCTTAATAAGCTTACTTCATTTTGGTTTGAAAATACTAAAGGTGTTTTTCCCAATCATTTTGTTGAAATTTTTGATGATAGGTCTATTAAAGTTGTTAAGGCTGAGAGGATAAATATTGAGTGGATTGTTCGTGGATTCCTCTATGGTTCTGCTTGGAGGAGTTATATTAGTGGTAACCGTGTGATTTCAGGTGTTAAACTGCCTAGCGGTTTAAGTTATGCTGAAAAGCTTCCTCAACCAATACTTTCACCCACAACTAAATCTGATGTTGGTCATGACATTGAAATAAGTAGGAGGGAAGCTATTGATATGGGTTTAGTTTCACATGAAGAATGGAATGAGCTTGAAGAAGCTTCCCTAAAACTCTATTCATATTATAATAAAGTTGCTGAAAGTGTTGGTTTAATTATTGCTGATTTCAAATTGGAGTTTGGTAGGTATAGGGGTGAATTATTACAGATTGATGAAGCGCCTACACATGATTCTGCTAGAATATGGATTAAGAAGCATTATCGTGTAGGTGTATCTCAAGAGAGATATTGTTTAGATAAGGAGTTTTTGAGATCTTATTTAATGGCTAAGGGATTTATGGGTGAAGGCGATCCTCCAAAACTTCCTCAAAGTGTGATAGATCAGATTGCTTGGAGAGTTAGAGGTGCATATGAAATTTTAGCTTTAGATCGTAGTGTTGATGATTTTCCATTGAGAGGTATAGAAGATTTCTTGTAGGTGTTATTTATGGATGAAATTGGTCATAATTGCGGCATATCTGGTGTTTTCAATTTTGATGGTAATGAGATATTGGAATATTTGTATTGGTCTTTAGTGGCTTTAAATCATCGTGGCCATCATTCATATGGTATTGTTACATGTGATGACAATTTTCATGTGTTTAAAGGTTTAGGATTAGTATCCGATCTTCCTATAGATAAATTGTCTTCCACTTCTGATAGGCTTAGTGGGTATGTTGGTATTGGTCATGTGAGATACGCCACTAGTGGTGAATCTCAGAAGCAAGGTTTGTCTTTAGATATTCAACCAGTAATTGTTGGTGATGATCCTAAAGTTGCTATAGCTTATAATGGAAATATTACCAATGTTAAATTTCTCCGTAAACATTTAGTGGGATTGGGTTATTACTTTAAAGGTTCTTCAGATGCTGAAGTTTTAGCACTACTTCTAATGCATGGTTTAAAAGTTTTTGGGAATGTTGAGAATGCCGTGAAGAATGTTATGGAAATGGTTGATGGAGCATATTCCGTTGTTGGATTATTAAGTGATGGTGAAATATTCTTCTTTAGAGATCCATATGGGTTGAGACCACTTGTTTATGGATTTAATGATGATGGTAATTTATTAATGGTTGCTTCTGAGAGTGTTGCCTTAAACATTAATGGTTTGAGGGATTTTAGAATGGTTAAACCTGGTGAGCTCCACATATATTCAAAGGGGTTTAATAAGAGTCTAAAGCTTGTGAAAGGGTTTGGTGAGCATTTATGCTCCTTTGAATTTGCATATTTTGCTAGGCCTGATTCTAAATTTGATGAAAAGTATGTTTGTGAAATTCGTCAAGAACTTGGTAGGAAGCTTGCATTTAGATATAGGGATGTGGCTGCCAAAATTGATGGTGTTATCCCTGTTCCGCAAACGGCTCTTGATGCTGCTTATGGTTTTCATGAAGCTGCTGGTAAACCAATATATCAATGGATTATTAGGGATAGATATGTTAAGCAGAGGGCATTTATATTATCTCCAGAGGATAGATCCCTAATACTTCAACGTAAATACAACATACTTTATGATAGACTTAGAGGTAAGAAGATTGGGTTGATAGATGATAGTATAGTTAGAGGTGACACGCTTAAACGCCTTGTATCCACATTACGTGAATTCGGTGTTTCTGAAGTACATGTCTTTATAACTTTCCCAATGATTATTGGCCCATGCTTCTACGGCATTGATATGGCTACATTTAATGAATTGGCTGCATTCAATAGGGGTATTGAGGATATTTGTAGATTTATTGGTGCTAACACAATTAATTATCAAACCATAGAGGATTTTGTTTCAGCTGTTTCCACAAGCAATTTATGTTTAGGCTGCCTCACATTGAACTATCCTACTCCATATGGTAAAAAGCTTGCCAATCTTGCTAGGGAACTTGCAATTAAAGGTATTAAGTTTGATGGTAGAATTACTGAAACTTTAGATGAAAATAATTTATTTATTTGAAAATATTTAGTGAGGGGTTATTTTGCCTAAATTTTGTGTTAGGGTTGAAGTTTGGTTGAAGGATGAACTTGTGGATGCTGAAGGTAAAACTGTGGAGGATGCTTTAAAAGACTTAGGTTATAATGTTGATTCTATGAGGGTTGGCAAGATTTATAGCTTTATTATTAATGTTGCTTCCATAGGTGAAGCTAAAGGTATTGTGGAAGATATTTGTCAAAGGCTTTTAGCCAATCCCGTTAAGGATAAGTATTTTGTGAGTGTGTCTAGTTATGAAGTACAATGTTGTTAAAGTTCCAATGGATGTTTATCAATTTGATTTATCAAGTGCTTCTGATGATGAATTAACAAATTTATCCAATACTTTAAGGTTAAATCTAAGTTTAGAAGAATTGAAGGCTATTAAAAATTATTTCACAACTCTTGGTAGGATGCCATATGATTTGGAATTATATTCTTTCTCACAATTATGGTCTGAACATTGTAGACACAAAGTTTTTAGGGGTATTATTGTTGATGATGAAGGAAGAATCCTTGTGGATGATATGCTGAAAAGTTATGTTGCTAAAGCCACCCAAGAGTGTAATAAGCCTTGGATAGTTTCCTTTTTGAAGGATAATGCTGGTATAATTAAGTTTGATGATACCTTTTCAATCGCAGTTAAAGTGGAGACACATAATCATCCATCAGCTTTAGAACCTTATGGAGGTGCTGGGACTGGTATAGGAGGAGTTATAAGAGATATACTGGGAGCAGGACTTGGTGCAAAACCAATTTTAAATATTGATGTTTTTTGTTTTGGTCCGATTGATTTCCCTTATGAAAAATTACCCAAAGGAGTTTTACATCCAAAAAGAATTTTTAGAGGTGTTGTGAGTGGAGTGAGAGATTATGGAAATAGAATGGGAATTCCAACTGCTTGTGGAGCAATAATTTTTGATGAAGCCTATGTTTTAAATTGTCTTGTTTATTGTGGAACGGTTGGAATTATACCTCTTAATAAAGTTAATAAGAAAGTAAATGATGGGGATTTTATAGTTGTAATAGGTGGTAGAACCGGTCGAGATGGAATACATGGAGCAACTTTTTCTTCTGCAAGTTTAAAAGAATCTATCCCTACAAGTGTAGTACAGATTGGAAATCCTATTGTTGAAAAAAAGTTTCAAGATGTTTTACTTGCTGTTAGGGATTTAAATCTTTACAATTCTATTACAGATTGTGGTGCTGGTGGATTTTCTTCTGCAATAGGAGAAATGGGTAAAGAACTTGGAGCCATTGTATATCTTGATAAAGTTCCTCTAAAATATGAAGGACTTCTTCCTTGGGAAATATTTTTGTCTGAATCACAAGAAAGGATGGTTCTTGCTGTTTCAGAAAAAAATCTTGAAAAATTAATATCTTTCTTTAAAGATGAAGATGTTGAAGCAACAGTTATTGGAAAATTTGTAAAAACTGGGAAACTGACAGTATATTATAAAGATGAAATCGTTTGTGATATTGATATGGATTTTTTACATAAAGGAATACCAAAGAAAAAATTTAATGCATATTTTGAACAAAAAAAGGAGTTCTGTAAAAAAACAAAATCTAAAGATCTGAAAGAGGATATTCTTAGGATTCTTTCAAATCCAGTTATTTCTTCTAAAGAAGAGATCATACGTCAGTATGATCATGAAGTTGGTGGTAGAACTATTTTGAAACCACTTATTGGGTATGAAGGGAGGGGGGTCTCTGATGGAGTGGTGCTTAAACCATTCTATGATAGTTATGAAGGTATCGTAGTTTCTTGTGGTATAAATCCATTTTATGGTGAGATCGATCCCTATTATATGGCTGGTTGTTGTATTGAAGAATGCATAAGAAATATAGTAAGTTGTGGAGGAAATCCTGAAAAAATTTCTATACTTGACAATTTTTGTTGGGGTAATATTTCAGATGAGAAAGAACTAGGTTCTCTTGTAAGATGTGTTAAAGGCTGTAGAGATTTTGCATTGAAGTATAAAGTCCCTTTTATATCTGGAAAAGATAGTTTAAATAATTATTTTAAAATTAAAGAAGGGAAAATATTTTCAATT
>JAWBOZ010000056.1:0-5602 GCA_038825625.1 Methanomethylicia archaeon
CTATTATAACGCCATGATTTGTTCTTGGACCAACAATATTTGCATACCTGAGTATTAGTGAGTTTAAACCATAAAGTTTGGAATAAGTTTGGCATAAAACTTCACATGCAGCTTTTGTTGCACCATAAATACTAATAGGCTTAATTGGATGATCTTCAGGTGTAGGTATCTTTTCCGGGTCACCATAAACAGTACTACTGGAAGCAAATACCAAGGATCTAATTCCAAATCTCCTACAGGCTTCCAAAACATTAAATGTGGTTTCAACATTATTTCTATAATGATCCAATGGTTCTCTAAATGAGTGTCTGACTTCAGGGTTAGCTGCAAAATGGAATACAACGTCAACACCATTGAAGAATTCAATCCAAGATTGAGGGTTAATTAAATCAGCTTTAACAAGTTTGAAACTCACTGAATTGATGGCATTGGAAAGATTGTTGGGATCCCCACTGGAGAAGTTGTCTATGCCAACAACTTTAAACCCCATAGAGAGAAGTCTATCAGCCAAATGGCTTCCAATAAAACCAGCAACACCAGTAATAATAGCTTTCAAAATTCCACCAAACCTATTTGGGAATAAGATTGTAAAAAGGTTTATGGGACAGTTACACTTTTAGCTAGATTCCTAGGTTTATCTGGATCTAAACCCCTCTCCACAGATATATAGTAGGCCAACAATTGTAGTGGAATTATGTATGGTATTGGACTTAGAATTTCAGGTATACCCTTAGGCATTGGTATATGATGGTTTGATAATGAAATTATATCTTCATCACCCTCCTCACATAAAGCTATTATTTCAGCGCCTCTAGCCTTCATCTCCATGATATTCCCAATAATATCCTTCCTAGTGGAATCTCTTGGAGCAATGAATATTACTGGTACACCCCTCTCCACAACACTTATGGGTCCATGCTTAGATTCAGCGGCACTAAAAGCCAGTGAAGGTATATATGATATTTCGAGAAGCTTCAATCTACCTTCAAAGGCTGTGGCAACATTAATTCCCCTACCAAGGAATAGGAATAAGTTCTTATTAGCATATTTTCTAGCCAAACCCTTAACTATGGGTGTAGATAAATCCAAAACCTTTTGAATAATGTTTGGCATACCCTTAAGTTTATCCCTTAGAAAATCCGATTCCTGTTGAGACAATTTACCTCTAAGATTTGCAACCCTCATAGCCAGTTGAGATAAAACAATTAATTGAGCTGTAAAAGTCTTTGTGGCGGCAACACCAATCTCTGGACCAGACTGCTGAACAATGTATGCCCTTGAAACACGGGTTAAAGTTGAACCCACAGTATTGGTTAAACCTAGAATTGTGGCGGCCCTCATACGAGCATAATCCACAGCCTTTAAAACATCATAAGTTTCACCAGACTGACTCACAGCAAATACAACATCATCAATACCGACCGCTTCACCATACTGCTCCAAAAATTCAGAAGCAATAACTGGGAAAGCTGCAACCCTGGCCAATTTGGAAAACATGTATGAAGCTGCAAGACAAGCATGATAAGATGTGCCGCAAGCCAAAAGGAATATTTGTTCACCACGATCAATAAATCTTGCAAGTAGATCCAAATATTGTTCTTGAAGCCTCAAAGCATTACGTAGACTATTGGGCTGCTCATATATCTCCTTAAGCATAAAATGTGGATAACCATGCTTCTCAGCCAATTCAATACTCCAATCAACAGTGAAGGGGTTCTTGACCACAGCTTCCCCATCAATTATCCTCCTAACTTCAATGCCATCAACCTTTAATAATGCTATTTCACCATTATCCATGGAGATAAACCTACGTGTATATGATAGTATTGCCGGGATGTCTGAAGCACAATAATACCCATTATCACCTAAACCTATTATTAAAGGACTCTCATTCCTAGCACAAACAATCTTATCTGGTTCCAGTGAAGATATGACTGCAATGGCATATGAGCCTCTAAGCCTCCTAACAGCATTAAGAACAGCACTATGGAGATCCCTACCAAACTTAACCTCCTCCTCAATTAGGTGTGGGATAACTTCAGTATCAGTTTTAGAAATGAATCTATGACCCTTATCTTCAAGCTCCCTCCTCAATTCCAGAAAGTTTTCAATAACACCATTATGAACCACAGCAATACGGCCACTGCAATCCAAATGTGGATGTGCATTCTCCCTTGTGGGTGCACCATGAGTAGCCCAACGGGTATGGGCAATACCAATAGATCCCGGTAGATCCATGAAATTCAATTTAGAGTTTATGTCATCAATCTTACCAGAATCCTTCTTAATATATAAGGTATTATTATGAATAGTGGCCATACCGGCAGAATCATAACCCCTATACTCAAGCCTCTTCAAACCATGGAAAAGTATTGATGCCACATCAATGGATAATATGCATCCAATTATACCACACATATCAGCACACCAAATAACTGATATTTAGTTAAAAACAGTTAAAATATATTTGTATAAGAAGACTTAAAAGGCTTTCGATATTAGCAAATCATATAACGTTAGCTAAACATTTAAACAAATAGTTTAATTGACTTAGAATTGAGAAGGATAAAAGGGAGTAACGAAGCCTATTACCCAAAGTTTCATTACAATAAACCCTATATATGAACAATGATGAAAGAATTTCTAAGGGTAAATTAAATAGGATTCTACTTTGAAGGCCACTACCCATAAGGGGATAGGGTATTGAAGAAGCAAACAACATAACATTAAGAAAGAGCATCCCAAAATCATTTGAAGGTATAAATAAAGCTGGTAGAGCTGTGATTAAAGTGAATATATTTGATTGGAAACCACCATTTGCCAATAATTATGGAGGTCGGAAACATTCACCAAGTTCATCAATCCTAAAATTATTTGTATCTGACCACCACTAAAGATGCTGAATAAAATTATGGACGGTATCACTGGAATAAATATTAGAGTAATGCCAAGATAATCCTTGAAAACTTTGAAAAAACTCCTAAACTTAAAAGCATATATCAACAATATTAAGGCTAAGGGAGCTGAAAACTGTATATAAGTCCATGGATGAGTAAATAAAGCCAAATTAAACAAAACCACAGCAAAAATTATGCTTAATTTAGATTTGGATTTCATGTAATTCATGAGAGAAGCCAATGCAAGATATATGAAGATTAATGCAAGCATATTGGCTAGGAAATAGGAATACATGTTAACAGTAATCTTAAAACTCATTGCCGCCATAAATGCAGTAAAGGATGCTAAAACGATGTCCCCAAAACCTCTCCAAACAAATAGGAAAACTGAGAGAACAAACAACGTATTAAGAACTACTGGAGCGAAAGTCACAGTCTCCCTAACACCGAAACCGGAAAAACACTTAAAAAAATATAGAAACAATACTAGTATAGGTCTGACACCGCCGAAAACTGTGAAGATGTTATATGGATTATTTTCAAAAGCTTTCAGAGCATCATCATAATATCTGAAGTCCACACCCACTGGATAAAAGTTTGGATTTAGATATGGAATATAAGGGTATAAAGAAGTTGAAAGGGAAAGTAAAAGTGAGGATGGGAGGAGGAGGGTGAACTTGAAGTTAGTTGACTAAGGGTTTGAGAATCCAATATGAAAGTGAAGATTATTGGGGAAAGATACGCTAAGAGAGATGATGAGAGAAGTTCAGCATAAGCCAATTCTTTAAAGAAGTTTATATCAAATTTAAAGGGGTGAAGCAAAACCCAATGAATTAAACTAAACCCTTCAAAAAGGCATAAAATAATGATGAATGAGTATATGAAATATCCATTAAACCCGACCCGAAACAGAGAGAATGTAAATAAAGATATGGAGAGAATCACTATGGAAGCCTTGAAACCCAATGGAAAATATGTTGCAATAGCAAAGAATAATGGTATTAATGAATGCAAAAATATAGAATATAATAGAATGGAAAGTAGTATTGAAGAAGATATTAGAACCATCAGACCTATATTAAATGGCAATTCAAATTTAATGGAACTGGTGGCTCTATGTATTGTAACCCAACAGTTAAATCCTGCAACCTCAAACAATAGCAGTAATGATAAGAATAAATGAAGGCAGACAAAAAGCCATAATAGTCTATGAATATTCAATTTTAACCCTCAAATTATTTAATAAGCAAAAATTAAAAAAGGGGTTTATTTGTGTTTCACTTAAAATCTTCGAGCAAGTATTAGTAAGAGTATTAGAATTATTACTAGTATCACTACTGGTATAATTATTGAGTACGACCATGTGGGTACTGGTGGAGGTGGAGGAGCTTCAACAGTTACAGTAACTTCAGTGGAGAATACACCTTCACATCCAGCTTTAATCCTATAGCTACCTGCAATATTCATCGGTGTTGTGAAGCTAACCTTCCCATCAGTTCCAGTATATCTCTCAAGCTGTTTAACATCATTAATGTAGAGTTCAACCTTCTTATTAGCCATGACATTACCATACTGATCCTTAACGGTTACAGTTACAGATACAGATTCACCAACATTAATCTTCTGCCTATCAATGGTTAATGAAACTGTGGTTACCCTCGGTGGAGGAACATATGCTGCCACAGATATGGTTATTGTTGACGAAGAAATTGTACCTGAAACTGCACGAACACTAAAACTTCCAGGATTGTTGAATGTATATGTAAATGTTACTCTACCAGTGGAGTCTGTTGATCCATAGGCAATCCTACTCCCATCTAAATATAGATCAACAGTTATGCCAGCCATACCATTACCATACTGGTCAAGGGCATATGCAACGAATAAAACTGTTTGATATTGCGTTATTGAAGTTGCATTAGCAGTTAATGTTATTGAGGTTAATGTGGGTGGAATTGCCGCTACAGTTATTGTTACGGTATCAGAGGATACCCCAGCAGAATATGCGTAAACATGATATGTACCAGCGGTATTGAAGGTTACCGTGAAGGTTGCACTCCCACTTGAATCAGTAGTTTTTGTGGAATATTTGATTCCATCAACAATTAAATCCACATCCACACCAACCATGACATTACCATACTGATCCTTAACTGTGGTTGTAAAAGCTACAGCCTTACCAGCCAAAATACTGGTGGTATTGGCTGTGATCAGTATTGTTGTAACTTTTGGTGGTGCCGCAATATTAAATTGATATGAAACCAATTGGCCAGTATATGAATCCTTAGCATATATGGTATATTTTCCAAGAGGCCAATCACTTGGTATGGTAATACTTGCACTTGCAGACCCAGCTGAATCTGTGGTGACTTCATCAACATGCTTCACATTATCTGATGGATCATGAAGCTCCAATAATACCTTTTTATTTGGAGTTGCACCACTAATGATGAATGTCACCTTTGACCCTGGATAATAACTGTCTTTATCAGTTTTAATTTGGAAGGCTGCCAGTGTATATGGGCTTGGAAGAAATGCTGTAAATATTAATGTCAGTAACGCAATCCATAATAGTCTCTTGGATTCCAATATCACTTCACCTCTTAACCTGTAACTGTAAATGTGAATGATAATCCACTATTGTCAGCTAATACATTACCACCTTTAGTAAGCCAATTACTCCAAACATAAATTTTTACAGTATA
>JAWBOZ010000057.1:0-5592 GCA_038825625.1 Methanomethylicia archaeon
AGGAGGGGTAAAATTTTGGTGGATGTTGTTCGTGAGGTTAAACCTAAACGTGTTTTGGAGATTGGTACTCTTATTGGATATTCAACTATCTTAATGGGTAAGGAGCTTGATGGTGATTCCCATATAATTACTATAGAGATAAATCCTGAAGCTGCTGAAATTGCTATGCATAATATTAGGAGGGCTGAAATTTTGCCGAAGGTGGATGTTTTGATTGGTGATGCTCTTGAACTTATTCCAAAGCTTGAAGGTGAGTTTGATCTTATTTTTATAGATGCTGAGAAGGATGAGTATTTGGATTATTTAAAGTTGGTTGAAGATAAGCTTCATAGTGGGAGTGTTGTAGTTGCAGATAACGTTTTTCATGCACCTTCCTATCTAGATTATGTTAGGCATTCTGGGAAGTATAAGAGTAGATTTGTTTCTGCTGGTGGACGTTGGGATGGGCTTGAAGTTAGTATTAAGCTTTGAGTTTAATTTTTAAGTTTTATATTGTATATTTATTTTGGTGTACCTTTGTCTATTGATGAAGGTAGATTGGAGTATTTGCTTAGGGGTAAGACTTGGAGTGTTTATTGGCTTCTTTTAAAGACTGGTAGGCCTATGGGTGTTAGAGAAGTTCAGAGGGCTTTGCATTTTAGTAGCCCCAGTGTTGCTCTTCATCATTTGGAGCGTTTGAGGGAGCTGGGTTTGGTTGGTAAAGATAATGAGAGTGGAAGCTACTTTCTTATGGGTGAAGTTAAGATTGGCGTTTTAAGGCATTTTGTGAGGTTGGGTAGACTTCTATTTCCAAGATACTTCTTTTATGCTATATTCTCAACTTCTTCCACAATATTATATATGTTGTTTTTGATGAGTGAGTTTACCCGTGAAAACCTATTTATCTTAATTTTCGGTTTGATTGTTTCCCTTATTTTTTGGTATGAAGCTTTAAGGATTTGGCGTATGAAACCATTTTAATAATTGTTCTAAACATTAGAACAAT
Source organism: Methanomethylicia archaeon (assembly GCA_038825625.1). Classification (GTDB taxonomy): domain Archaea; phylum Thermoproteota; class Methanomethylicia; order Culexarchaeales; family Culexarchaeaceae; genus JAWBOZ01. The sequence continues at coordinate 986 of JAWBOZ010000057.1, forward strand.
TTGTTCTTTTGAATAGTATAATATTCTTCAATTGTTAATGTTTATTTGGTGTTGTTTTTGGATGTTGAAGTTAGGAGGAAGAGTGTTGTTTATGGTTTCCTAGCAGTTCTATTTGCAATTTTTGTTTCTGGTTTTTGTTTTAGGTTTGGTATTCAACCAATATACCGTTTATATCCTCCAGATATTGGTAGATTTTCCAGTTATGGAGAGCTGGAGAGATTTTTGAAGTCGAATTTATCTTTCTCTAGCAATTTTAGTGATAAATATTTGATTGAATTTTCTAGGGGTAGTGAAATTAGTGTTTTAAGTGAGGGTAAGGTTGTTCCTGCCCATTCAACAACTAATATTCAGGTTGCTGGTGTTGATGAAGCTGATATTGTTAAGACTGATGGTGAATATTTGTATATTGTTTCTGATGGTAATGTTTATATCGTTAGGGGTTATCCACCCAATAGAATTGAGATTGTTTCGAAATTGTCTTTTAATAAAACTTATAATTTGCAGATTTATGTTTCTGGGGATAGACTTGTTGTTTTGGGTTGTGGTAAACCTCAATTAAATGTTTATAAAAGTTTGGTTATACCAATCCCAAATCGTATTGAAACCATAATTTTCATTTATGATATTTCGAATAGGGTGAATCCAATACTGAAAAGGAGTATAGTTTTTAATGGTACAATTTTAAGTTCTAGGATGATTAATGATCATGTTTATGTTGTTCTAAATAATCCCGCGTTGGAGTTTGTAGATGGAGGTTTTAAAATTCTTATACCAAAGATTTCAATTAATGGTTTTGTTAGGATGGTTGAAGCTAATAGGATATGGTATGTTAATGTTTCAGATGTATTTTACTATTTTACGATGGTTGGTTCAATTAATGTTTTTAACGATTTTGAAGATCCTTCTTATGAAGTATTTCTTATTGGTGCAACTTCATGTATATATGTTTCACATGGTAACCTGTATTTAACCATTCCAAATACGAGGCTTTGGGTTAAATCTTCAAGTCTATCAAATAATCATGAAACATTTATTTATAGAGTTGAATTGAAGGGTGATGAAATTAGTCTTAAGGCTAAGGGTATTGTTCAAGGTTATATATTAAATCAATTTAGTATGGATGAATATAATGGTTTTCTTAGAGTTGCAACAACCACTTGGGAGGATTCCACCTCTAAAAACAATGTTTTCATATTGGATATGAATTTAAATGTTGTTGGTAAACTGTTGAATCTTGCTGTTGGGGAACGTATATATTCAGCTAGATTTATGGGTGATAGATGTTATCTTGTAACCTTTAGACAAGTAGATCCATTTTTTGTTATAGATTTAAGTGATCCAATGAATCCAAAGGTTTTAGGGTTTCTGAAAATTCCTGGATTCTCCAGTTATCTGCATCCATATGATGAAAATCATATAATTGGGGTTGGATTGGAGGATGGTAGGGTTAAATTATCACTATTTGATGTTTCAAATGTTGATAAACCAGTGGAGTTATCAAAGTATGTTGTGGAGGGTGAATATTCCAGTACACTTGTTTTGCAGGATCATAAGGCATTTCTATTTGATAAATCAATGAAATTATTGGCTATTCCAATATCCATTTTAAATGTTACTGGAGGTGGATATATTAAAAGTTATTGGCAGGGATTATATGTTTTTCAACTGGATTTGGAAGTTGGGTTTATTTTGAGGGGTAGAATAACTCATCAAAACAATGTTTATGATTGGAGTGGTAAATATTTTATAAGGAGAGCTCTGTATATTGGGGAATTTCTCTACACAGTTTCTGATGGGAAAATTGTTGTAAATAGTATTGGTGATTTAAAGATGGTTGGTGAACTACCTTTAACATAAATCTTAAACCTTTCACCCCCATTTACTTCCTAAATATTCCTATTCCAACAATAACCCCTCTCCCCTCATGGAAACTTATATTAACTTTTCATGTTAAATAAGGTTTAGTGATTTTTGTGCGTGATGTTGATGATCGTCGAATTCTAAGTGTTCTCTCAGTTACTACCCTTGCCTCTTTACTTACTGGTTTGAATGCTAGGTTGGCTGTTGTTGGTTTGCCTATTATTGCAGGTGAACTCAATGCAAGTGTTGACGCTATTTTGTGGATTATTCAAGGTTACATGATTGGTTCCACCGTTATTCAATTGATTGTTGGTAAACTTTCTGATATTTATGGTAGGGTTAGATTGTTTAATACGGGTTTTCTAATATTCATAATTGCTGCTATTATTGCTGGTTTTTCCCCTAATCCTATTGTTTTAATTTTATCTAGGATTATTCAGGGTGTTGGTGGAGCTTTCCTCATGACTCTGAGTATAACCATTTTAACTGATAATATTCCTAGGGGTAGATTGGCTACTTGGCTTGGTGTTAATCAAGTTGCTTGGAGGGTTGGTGCTATTGTGGGTCTCTCCCTTAGTGGGGTTATAATAGATTTATTGGGTTGGAGGTGGCTTTATCTCTCATATGTTCCCATAGGTTTAGTCTTTTATTTATGGGGTGTAAAAACTTTAAAAGAGGTTTATAGACCTTATGAGAATCCACGTATTGATAGGATAGGATTTATTCTTTTCACAAGTTTCCTATCCACCATTCTAATCTCATTAACATTGTTTACTTTTGGATCATCCTACTTATATTATGCATACATCCTATTGTTTGTGTCCATAATATTTTTAGTGTTCTTTGTTTTTTGGGAGGTTAAAACTCCATTACCAGCTTTAGATTTTTCACTATTTAAGATATGGCAATTTACTGGTGGAATAATTTCTCAACTATTATATTCCATAGGTTTTGGAGCGTCTTCAACTTTATTGGTATTGTATCTTGAGGTTGTTAGAGGGTATTCAGCTACATTAACTGGGGTAGCATTAATCCCATTTGAATTCTCATATTTATTATTTGGTTTGCTTGGAGGTAGAATTTCAGATAGATATGGATATGTGAAAATAACTGTAACTGGTTTAATTATATCCTCTATTGCATTCTATTGTTTCTCATCAATGAATATGGCTACGGATCTAAATATGGTCTTCCTATATCAAGTGATATTTGGTTTTGGAGCTGGATTATTTGTTGCTCCAAATACAAGTTCAATAATGACATCAGTATCGCATGATAAGAGGGGTGTGGCATCAGCAATAAGATCCATATCCTTCAACATAGGCTTCCTATTAAGTTTAAATATAGCTATACTCTCCATGGTTCAATATATACCATATGATATAGCATCAAAACTAATAGCTGCGAAAAGTTTGGCATCAGAGGGTGGAGGATATACTCTTATAGATTTATTAAATGCCATTTCCAAATCCTTCTTAATACAAGCCATAGCCATGGCTTCTGCAATTCCCTTCTCATTGGCTAGAGGTTTAAAAGCTAATAGAAAGTAGTAACTTATGAATTTAGGTTATAGATTAATTACATATTTATCCAATTCATAACCATTTTTAATATTTTCTTTAATTGGGATGGCTATTATGAATGGGGTTCCACCATAAACTCTAGTTGAACTTACTGTTATGATTCTACCATCATGTTCTATGAAGGGTTTCCTAAAAGCTTTTCTAGGCTCATGACTTCTAACAATGTAATTCACATTTAAATTTTTGCATATCTTTTCACTTATGTCTGGTCCAAACATCACCCCAGCCCCCCTATAATTTGGTATCTCATCTTCTCCATCATATGGGTCACTCCATAAAACATCTTCTTCAATTTCTGGATTTGGATAATCTAAATCTCTTATGGATTTTATTTTGGATGATACTCCGCCGTGAACGAAAAGTATATTCCTATATATCGCTGCTAAGAAGAGTTTGTTGAAGAATCTTGTTAGGAATGAATGGTAATAGTTTCTCCATCCACCCCTCTTAATATCGGCTTCCCATATTAATGTGCATGGTTGGAAGTATGGTTCACCATCCCTATAATCTTCATGATTACCCTTTAAAGCAATAATTCTATCATCATAATTCTCCATAAATTCATTTATACCTTCAATAACTTCAACACCCATATCTCCTCTATCAGCATAATCACCTAAGAATACAATTACATCCCCATCTGGATTAAACAATTCAATAACCCTTTTAAAACTATTATAGTCTCCATGGATATCTCCAACAACAATTATCCTTTCAACATTTGTTTGATCAATTATTTTCAATCTACCCATGACCATCTACAATATTAACTTATAATCTATTTTAAATCCCTTTTTACTATTAAGTTTCCTATATAATTTAGATTAGAGTTGTATTCTCTAAATTCTGATATGGTGGATGTGTAGTAACAATAAAATATTCAATCCCATATACATTTATTTGATGTCTTCCTCATTAAATGTTGTTTATGATGATATTCATAAATTGCATTTTGAACCTTATGGTAGACATCCTGAGAATCCTCGAAGACTTGAAAATGTGCTTTCATTTTTGAGGGGGTCTGATTTATGGAGTTTCATTAAAATTCATAACGCTCCTGAAGCTGAGACTAGAATCCTAAGCCATATACATTCAATTGATTATATTTCTTTAATTGAAAGGGAGTGTAGGCGTGGTTTTCATTATGTAGATTCAGATACATAT
>JAWBOZ010000058.1:0-5432 GCA_038825625.1 Methanomethylicia archaeon
TAAATCATTGAAGTTGATAGATTACATCCTTCAAACCCTTCTCCACAAGTTTGCTTTTCAAAGTATCATCAAAAGTTACAATTTTAGAATTTCTACTTAAAGCAACAGTTACATATAGTGAATCATATATTGTTATACCAAGTTTTATAGAGTTATCCATAGCTTCATCCAAAAAATCCATGGAATTATAAACGTTTGCAGAACTAAAGATTAAAGGTTTTATATTCCCCTTAAGCGTAAAATACTTTTCATAAGGGATTCTATTCAATATATATGTATGTTTCCACAACACATTAGCTACTTCAATTATAACTAGATCCAATGTTATGTTTCCATCTCTAAAATGTTCAACTAAGAATTTTTCAGCTTTATCATAAAATTCATCTTTAATTATTATACTGGAAAAGATACTGGCATCTAAAACATACAATTTATCTCACTTTCCTAAACTCCCTAATAGTTTTCCAAGCAGGCTCCTTTGAAACATCAATCCCAGATAAAATATTATTAATAACTATAATGGTCTTCTTCAACTCCATCTCCCTTATCTTTGATTCAATGAAAGATTCTATTTCCATCCTCCAATCAATATCATTATAAAGCTTCATCTTCTCCTTAAGATCCTTTCTAATCCTAATGCTTAAAGTTTCAGTATTCATATATATCTACAATACATGTACACAAAAATGTATATAAATATTATAAACATTAACTAAAACTAAGAGGGAAAACAGGAGGGCATATTTATCTTTAACCATAACTGAAATATATGTAAATCTAATATGCTGAGGCGAATTTATAATGGAAAAAGTTTTTATGATGAAATTAAGTGATATACAGCCAAGTCAACTCTACATATGTTCTGAAAAATTGTCTGAAGTTATGAAGACATTTAATCCCAATGATCCTAAATCCATGGAACCCATACCAATAAAGAAGCTTGATGAAGATATAATTTTTGTAGATGGACATACGAGAGCCTTTGCAGCATTCCTCCACGGTTTCACGGAAATCCCGGTATACTGGGAAAATGAAGAACTTGATTGGGATATGTATAAGATTTGTGTAGAATGGTGCAAGAATGAAGGAATATGCACAATAGCAGATCTAAAAAACAGAGTTATACCACAAGGGGAATACGAAATATTATGGTATAAGAGATGTGAAGAATTGGAGCAAAAATTAAAAGCAAATAGAGAACATGATGAATCATAAAGATTAATAAACAGCCTTATACAGGGATTTTGGGAAAATATTCTAAAGTTTAGAATCTTTGCAGATTTAAATTAGAGGTAGAGAGAAATCAAATAATAGTTTTGATATTGGGTACAATATTATCTTCTTATCATTGATCTTTATGGAAGCCTCTTTACCACTATATACGATTATACCCTTACTAATATCATATTTGTCCATGAACAAAACAATACTCTTTAAATCACCTTGTGAAATACTATCTTTACTCTTAACTTCTATTGGAACTAATTCTCCATCAATCTTCAAGAAATCTATTTCCATAGATTTATTTCTCCAATACTTATTAGCATTAATAGCTGAACCTACTAAACATTCCATAATTTGCCCTTCAGATAATTTGGGATAGAAACAGAAGGATAAAGCTATATTGTACGGATAAATTTTCATAAGCTTCCTAGATTCAGCTCTAATTGAAGGTCTATAATTCCTTACAAGCCTAATGATCTTACCATACTCTAAGAATTTTACATGCTCAGATAAAGTCAATTTATGAACCCCAAAATCCCTAGCCATAGAAGATAGATTAATAATTACACCAACATCCTTCATAAAAACTTCCAATAAACTTGACAATAATAATGGATTTACCCTACCAAAAATCTCAATTAAATCAGATCTAACAACCTTCTCAATAACAAGGCTCCTAATATACTCATTAACCCTCCTCAAATCACTCCACTTAACAATTTCTGGGAAAGGCTTCCTAATATAATCATCAAAAACCATTTCAAGCTTATCACGATAAATCTCAAAATTATCCATTCCCCTATCGAAAAAGATCTCAACAAATTCCCTAAGAGTTAAAGGTGGAATTTCGAAAAAGAAACATCTACCAGCCAAATTAGCCATAGCCTCCCTCTCAACAATAATACTGGCAGAACCAGAAATACAAATCCTCAAATTCTTTAAAGAATCATATAAAAGCTTAACCTTAGAACTCCAACCCTTCAACTTATGAATCTCATCCAAAAATAAATAAACATTCTCACTCTTCCAATCAACCTTCGTGACCTTAGAATAAACATTCAAAATCTTAACTGGATCCTCAACAAATTCATCAAAGGAAAAGTATAGAATATTCCTAGGATTAACACCCCTCTTAAGCAATTCTTCAATAAGCTGATACATAATAGTAGTTTTACCAACACGCCTTAAACCACATAAAACAGTAATCTGTCTGTAATTAGAAAACGCGTCTAAAACATCACTAAAAACAATCCTCCTATAACTCTTAGCTCTATCCACACCTATAAAACCAGAACTCCACCAATCATTCAATAATAATAAAACATCTTCCACATAAAATCAATAAAAGAACCAAAATATAAAATTTTAGTTCCAAAAAAGAACCAAAAGTAATAATCCTATAGAATATTAATGAAGAAACTTGACTCATTACTTTATAAGTTTACCTTCAGGAACTCTAAATTTATTATCTAAAAGTTCTTATGGATACTGGACTTGTATAAAATATACATTGAAAACACAGGTAAAACAATATCACAATATAATCTCACAGAAATAGGTAAAGAATTGATATTAACTACACATAGACTATTGGAAAAGAGGTCTAAGAGGTAACGGCACAATATCAATTCTCTCCACACTAAAGGGTAATATATGTGGTTTAACTTTAAATGTAAGTTATGTTAAAGGTTTTTTATGCATCGAAAGATTTGGCTTCAAGATATGAAATGGAAGGATGTGGAGGAAGCTTTATCTCAAGGTAGGAATATCATAATTGTACCTATTGGTAGCTTGGAGCAGCATGGTTATCATTTGCCTTTAGGTTCCGATACTTATGTCTCTATAGCTTTAGCTGAAGATGCTGCATTAAAAACTGGAGCAATTATAACTCCTCCATTATGGTTTGGTTGGAGCCCCCCATCACATGGGTTTACCTGGAACAGTAAGCGTTAGACCGGAAATACTTATTGAACTTTTATATGATGTTTTAACTTCATTAATAAATCATGGATTCAAAAGGTTTGTGATAGTTAATGGTCATAGGATTGTTAATATTCCATGGATTCAAATAGCTGTGGAGAGAGTTCAAAGGGAATATGATATTAGAATAGCAGTTTTCGATCCAGCATATATGTGTAGAGAGATTGCAGATGAACTTGAATTCAGACCCATAGGCCATGCTGATGAAATAGAGACATCACACCTATTACACAAATATCCAAACCTAGTATGTATGGAGAAAGCCAGAGACTACAAACCAGAAGAGAGAAAACTTTACTATATAGACCCAAGATCAAACAAAGACACACTATGCTACATTCCAAGTAGAAGGGAAGACATTGAAAGGTTAAAGAATGTTTCAGGTGGAGCTATTGGTAACCCAACAAAAGCCTCCCAAGAGAAGGGCAGAATCTACCATGAACACCTACTCTCAAGACTAATAGAAGTCATAGAAACATTAAAAAGCTAGGGCATCTTCCATGTGAAATGTAAATTGAATTTATAATTTCTTTACTGCAGTAGCCAATATTTCATTTGGTATTGTGTAGTACTCATTTCTCTCCTCAATGAAAACAGCCTTTATAAGTTTCTAAAGGAGATTGTTGAAATTGTTCATCCACTTTAAGACCTTCACTTAACTATTCATTCATCTTCCACCACATAAAATCTATGTTCCATGTCTCCGAAATAGTGCTATGATACCAACTATGGCAATTATGATCGCTAATATGGACGCTATGATCCACGGCTGTTTATACCAAGCCATTTCAAAGACAGCTGTTAAAGTGTGAGTGCTGTTCATAGTTATGCTTATGGGATTATTTGTGGAATAGTCCAGGCCGTCAAGTTGCCATTTGTTGAATGAATATCCCATGTTTGGAGTGGCTGAAATGCTCACAGAGCTACCTGAATCATACCAGTGGTCTCCTATGGTGGGGTTTGTGATTCCAGCTTCAGAGGGATTCACAATTATGGAGAGTTTATATTCAACATGATATGATGGATTAATGCTGCCAGAGGAGGTAACTGTTATAGATTCACTTGGTGAGTTGTGATTGGCATATCTCCTGCCAGAAATGCTGGTTGAAATAAATTCTTGGTAAGCATAATTGTGACTTGTATCTTTATCCCACCAGAATATTATTGGCAAACTTGAGTAACCATATTGTGTTGAATCAATTGTCACGATTGTTCCGGTGGCGTCAGAACTCAGTCCATTAGCGGAAAAAGTCCACTGATATTGAACCTTATATGTTGCCGTTATGGAACCTCCATTCGCAGGCACAGTTATTGTACCGCTACGGCTTGTAAATAAACCACTTGTTGAAACCCATGCGTAACGCTTATCTGAGCCAGCACTCACATAGTTGTTCCAAGTAAAAGTATGTGTTGAGCCAACCTCCCATGTAAAGCTTAATGGCAGCTGACCATAGCTATTACCATCAACTATTAATATGACTCCTTTCGCATCCGAACCCAAGCCGCTGGCTGAGAAGTTTACTGTAACACTCGATGGCTGTTTTAGGTTGATATACGTGACATAGAGTGTGTATAGAACATCTGTGATGTAGTTTACTGCGAGGTTAATGGATTCACCAACCCTATTCCTGAAAGTTGGATTATTCCAATCATAATTTTGATCCATCCATACACATGTTAAACTTCTACCCTTCACATCGAAGGTTGTATCATATGCAAGCTCTGTGGCAGCTCTATATGCAGTTATAATCCTAAAGTCACCATCAAAATTTAAGAATACATTGAATTCCGAATTGTAGCTTGAAGTTTTAGTATTCACATAATCCTCGTAATCGCTATGATGCTTCTCAGAACCCCAATCAGTACCAGAGCCCATAACATGTCCGAAGACAGCCATATCAGCTATATAATGTGTCATAATACCAGCATACTTCGCAGCCAAAACTAAATCTCCCGAAAGCAGGTAGCTCAATGCTTGATTGAATGTGGAGTTAGCTCTGCGGGCAGATGAATCATCAATTAGGGTTCCGCTGATACTATAGTAGATGTGATGTAGTGATGTGTCACCTATCCCATCAGGAGCTTGATTGTTATCTGGAAGCTCAGTTCCATAAAGATACCAGTTTAAATTAGCCGTTATCCAGCTTTTAGCATCGTTTGGAAGCCAATCCAATGCATGTTCAGCAATCCAATCATGAGTACCATACTTGAAACTGGAATGAGATGAG
>JAWBOZ010000059.1:0-5421 GCA_038825625.1 Methanomethylicia archaeon
GCATAACTGGGTATAATTGTCTTTGAACCTGAACCAATATAGCCGGAATATATTCCATTAATATTGCATGTTGGATTGAATAGCATTGACTTTAGAGCTTCAAATCCCCTCACACCCCCAATAAACCCCTTTATATTAAGTTTTTGCATTAATTCTATGTCATTGAATGGTATACTCTTCGAAAATTCTTCATCCTCCCTTTCAATAGGTTTTAAATCATCATAGAATCCTTCAATCAATATTTTACCGTCATCACTCCTCAAACTATTTAAGAAGTAAATTAACTTCCAAGCTGGATTTGGTATTATTGCAGCTTGACCGCTATGAACATCTCTATTAGGTCCCTTAACTTTAAACTCAAAATATGCAATACCTCTAACACCAAGAGTTATGACTGGACGTTCACCCACCTCTCTATAACCAAATTCCCATATGCCAGCATCAGCTGAAAATAGATCCCCATATTTGTCGACATATCTAGGAAGCGATGGACTTCCAATCTCCTCTTCACCTTCCACAATAAATTTTACAGCCACAGGTAAATCTCCGAAAATATTAAGGAAGGATTCCACAGCCTTCAATCTAGCAATAATATTACCCTTATTATCAGCAACCCCTCTAGCAAATATTTTACCATCCCTAATATTTGGTTCGAAAGGTGGTGTAACCCATAATTCTAGGGGGTCTGGAGGTTGGACATCATAATGATTATAGAAGAGTAGAGTCTTCTTATATGCTCTAGGTTTATATTCAGCGAAAATTACGGGATTTCCACCATCAATTCTCAGAACATTAACATTCAATCCAGCATTTTCAAACATATCCCTAAGCTTCTCCACACACTCCATAATACCAACATTTTGAGCAGAAACCGATGGAATACCACAAAGATCCTTTAAATCGGAAACAAATTTACTAAAATTCTCTTCAATATAATTGAAAATAGCATTATGCATGAAAATATTTTGAAATAGGATGATTTAAAGATTATTGTTTATTTAGGGATTTAGGGAGCGTTTAAATTTCGTTAGAGATTCACATCCATCTTCAGTACAAACCACAGTATCTTCAATTCTAATACCAAACTCACCCCTAAGATATACTCCAGGCTCCACGGTGAAAACCATACCAGGCTTTAATTCCAATTTATTACCCTTCACAATGTATGGAGGCTCATGAACCTGAATTCCAACACCATGACCAAGTCTATGAATAAAGAATTCACTGAACCCTTCAACTTCAATAACCCTCCTAGCAACATGATCCACTTCTTCACATGTAACCCCAGGTTTTATAAATGAAATTGCGGCTCTATTAGCTTTATAAACAATGTCCCAAATACGACTCTGCTTATCACTAGAATCCCCGAAAACCACTGTTCTAGTAATGTCAGAAACATATCCATTAACTGAACATCCAACATCCATCAATACGACGTCACCTTTCCTCAATTTAGACGTACCAGAACTACCATGTGGTAAAGCGGATTTAGCGCCAAACAATATTGTTGAAAACTGTGGTGTACCACCAAACTCCCTCATTTTAGAAGTACAAATATAACTCAATTCAATTTCAGTTACACCTTCAGATAAGCTTTGAAAAACTGTTTCCACAGCTTTATCAGAAATTTCACAAGCCCTCCTAATATTTTCAAGTTCCCATTCACTCTTTAACATACGTAAACCATAAACCATATTGGAGACATCTATGAAGCATATGTCATGAAGCTTTGATTGAAGCCTATTAACCCAACCCCAAGGAGCATCTTCACATAAACCAATCAAACCAAACCTAGGTTTACAATCTATAATCAATTTAGATAATATTTCAACAGCGTCTTCATGTTCATCCCAAACCTCAACATTTTTAATCCAAGTATTCTGACCCCTCAGTTCCTCCTCAAGTTTTGGAACCAATAAAAACGGCATCCCATCCACTGGTATGAAGGCTGCAAAAATCCTCTCGGAAAGACCTATATTTAGATTTGTAAAGTAGTATAGATTTGCACCAGGGAAAAGTAGGATCCCATCAATATTCTCACCTTCAAGCTTCCTAAGAAGCCTTTCACATCTCTCCCTAGAAAACTCAATCAACATTATCACCTTAAACCAATATTTAATACTGAAAATAAAAACACTTTCCCAAACCATAAACCTTAAATAAAAGGATAGAGGGTTAAGATTGAGGTGAAACTAGATTTATGAGCTCTGAAGAAGAGGACCTGTCGAAGGTGGAACAATTAAAACCAAACACTAGAAGCGTAAACCTACTGGTAAAAGTTGTATCTAAAAGCGAACCGAGAACGGTTAGTGGAGGAATGCATAAAGTTGCAGACATACTTGTTGGAGATGAAACTGGAGCAATATACCTAACATTATGGGATGATTCAATAGATAAAGTAGATGAAGGAACGATATTGAAAATAAAGAATGGATACGTAAGCCTATTTAGAGGAAGCATGCGATTAAATGTAGGAAGATACGGAAGGTTTGAAGTATTAGAAGAGGAAAAAGACATAGAAGTAAATACAGATAACAACCTATCATTGGTGCAATATCAACAAGAAAGAAGAGAAACAGGATTCGGTAGAGGTAGACCAGGCCCTAGAAGATTTGAGGATAGGAGGAGACCAAGAAGATAAAGGAAATATTGTAAATGGAAACTTAGATGTAAGCTTATTTTTTAACAACATTAAATTATTTGAAATTGAGTGGAAGAAAGATTTTTACCAAAGACATCCCAACACTAAATTGAAGTATGCCTTTAGAAAATATATTACTCATAAGAACAATATTTGGAAACCCAATAATTAGACCAATAATAAAAGCTCTATCCACAAAACACTATAATGGGAGATCACTACTAAATCATGCACTAACCATATACACAGGAGAAGAGGAAACCACAAATATACAATTAAGATTTTCATCAAAGATAATCTCAGAAATAATAAGTTTAGGAACGAAAATATTAAACATAAATGAGAATGAAGCAAGAAAACTATTTAAAAACAAGGCATTAAGAAGGGGACTTGAAGTAATATTAAGGAGTATTGGAAAGTATGGGATAACAAAACCGCAAAAACTGGATTCACCATTCCTAGTTGTATGGAACTTCACAAATCTATGCAATCTAAAATGTAAACATTGTTACCAAAATGTTGAAAAAGCATTAATAAATGAATTGACATTGGAAGAGAAATTTTATGCACTAAAACAATTGGAAGATGCAGGTGTAGCTGCAATAGCCTTCTCAGGTGGAGAACCATTAATTCACCCACACTTCTTCCAAATAGCTGAAAAAGCAGTAAATATGGGATTTTACACAGCAATAGCCACAAATGGTACAATAATATCAAATGATGTAGCTAAGAAAATTAGGGATATTGGAGTAAACTATGTTGAAATAAGTTTGGATTCTGCAAACCCAATAAAACACGATTACTTTAGAGGTGTTAAAGGTGCATGGGAAAAAGCCGTGGAAGGAATAAAGAATTGTGTAAAAAATGATATATTCACAGGGATAGCTGTAACAACAACGAAAATGAATTATAAAGAAACTATGGAAATAATTAAATTAGCCAAAAAGTTTGAGGTAAAAAGGGTGATATTCTTCAACTTCATACCTGTCAGTAGAGCTGAAAAATTAATAGGGGAAGATTTAACACCATGGGAAAGGGAGGAATTCCTCTCCACATTATATGAATTTTTAAAAAATGGGAATATAGAAATCTTATCCACAGCCCCACAGTATGCAAGAGTAGTGTTGGAAAATCACATGGAACCTGTGTAAGCCCAATACACTTCTATGCAGGTCCAGTCGTGGCAGGTTTAAATTACCTAGCAGAATTCATAGGTGGATGTGGAGCTGGCAGAATATACTGTGCACTACAACCAGAGGGGACAGTAACACCATGCGTATTCATACCAAACATAATCCTAGGCAACATTAGGAAGAGAAAATTTAAAGATATATGGAATTATACACCAATACTAAGAAAATTTCAAAATAAAGACATATTTAAGGGGAATTGTGGTAAATGTGGTTATAGGTATATTTGCGGTGGATGTAGAGCAAGAGCATATGCATACTTCAATGATATAACAGCACCAGACCCAGGATGCATAAACAATATCAAGTATTATGAAGAAAGCTTAAGGAAGATTAGAGGAGTTAAACATGAATTAATTAAAGCTAGAGCTTATTAGAATAATTTTAATACTGGAGCTTTACCGATGAAACCAAGATCTGCAACATCACCATAAACACCATCACTCAAAATTACTCTAACACCACAAGGCCTACCCTTAACACTGAGAACAGAATAAACATCCCTAAGAAATAGATCCAATGGAGCTTTATCCATATTGGGGAGAACAACCATGTCAAAACCAGCAACACAAACAGAAGACAAAGACAATAAATCATAAGCAGACAATAAACCTTCACCTCCAAGAATCATAAGTTTTGAATCCTCAGCATATGGTAACATCAATTCATTAAAACCAATGGAAGAATGCTCTCTTGAAGAAGCAAACCTTAAACACTCATTTATACCATAAATAGAACTCCTAGTACCAATACCCCCAAAACTTATACCACCAAAAACTTCAATTAAATCAACAACACTCTCATTCATCCAAGGTGAAATGGATAAATCCAAACCAATAGACCTCACACTAAGTTGATCAGCAACATCAATTAAAAAGGATTTTACATGTTTAACACAATTTAAAATAGCTTCTGAAAGTGATATCCCATGCTTCACAGCATCTATAAGAGCATCAACATATAACATTGAAGCAGAGATAATAATACTATCACCAGCAGATGCTGAGGGAAAATAAGGGGTAAGCAGATATCCACCAAATGTAAACGACAATTTAACAAAACTCTCTAAACAAAGCTTATCCTTAACTTTAAACAGGATATCCCTAAAAAACAGGAATTCATTAAACCCACCAGAAAGGGAGAGGAAGAGCTTCTCGTAATCACGAAGAAGATTAACTATCAAATCGATTTCTGCAGTTTCATCAATCTTTATGGGAATAGCATAATAATCAAAAATGTCAGAAATATCATCAATGAAATCTATAAAATTAAACAAATCTCTCAAACGTTGAGGATCAACAGCTAATCTAAAGCTCCAAACATCTAATCCATGCTTCATGGAAACATCTTTAACCACATCACGTATAATTGGAACTTTAATTGAAAAATCCTTTAAAAATCTTATTGGAACATGGAAAGTTAAACTTCTAACCTTCAACCAAACCACAATATAATAAATTAATGTATATGTTATATAGACTTTATCAAATCGAAAAGGATAAAACATGTAATATTAAATAGATGAGTGAGGAGAAATATAGATGTCTAAGGAGAAGGAATATGCTTTAAAATGGATTGAAAAGAATGAGA
>JAWBOZ010000060.1:0-5347 GCA_038825625.1 Methanomethylicia archaeon
CTGGCTGAGTCTCTTGAGAATCCCCAGCAGCCTAAGGTTATCCCGCTTGTGCAGGCCGATAGTAGGCTCATCAAGCACATAACAGACACCAACAAGACCACTGCCTACCTGTGTGGCCAATCGGATCCTTTGTGCCTCGCCACCTGAGAGGCTACCACTGGTTCTATCCAAGGTCAGGTAGCCCAACCCCACATCAACCATGAATCCAAGCCTGGCCTTGATCTCCTTCAATATTGCTGCAGCAAGCTTACTCCTATAGGGATTCCAAATTCTAAATTCCACATCACCATATGTTACTAATTGCTCTCCATAAACACGTAAACCTGGAACCATATTGATTGTTGCAAGCTTCTTTGAACCATCATCGAAATCACACCAATACACACCCTTAAACTTGTTATCCTCATATATACGTGTTAAACTCATCTATTTCCTCCCCCTAGCCTTCCTTCTCTCCTTAACTTCAACACGTCTTTTAATTGGTTTAGGATACAATTTCTTAATTTCCTCTATCCTCTTATAGAGATCCCTCTTTAACTCGTCACCCACATATACTCCGGAGAAAACATCAACCCTAGCAGCTATAGATAATTTTCCAGCAAGGGCTCTTGCTATCTTCCCCCTCTGCCATCTAGGGGCGCTATGAATCTCTTGACATTGAAATATTATACCATGCTTAGGAGGTTTTGCACCACTACGCAAAGCACGGAATAAAGCTTTTTCAGCACCTAAAACTTGTATTGTACTTGAGGGTAATTTAGCTAATTTATCTAAACCTCCAGCTAGAGATATCAGTCTAGCACTAATTAGAGACCCTACTAAAGCTTTTAAATTTGGGCAAACATCATCGGCTACAGAGTCAATATAATTTTCTAATTCGCTCTTAACATCATATAATTGACATAAAATTTTAGCAAAATTCTTAATGGCATTAATATCATACTCATTAAAATCAGCACCTATGGAAGACCTTATGACATTCATAATCTTATCAACATCATTCTTGGAAAAGCCTAAAGCGTAAAGTTTATCAATATTAAAGTTATTTCTAGAACCTATTTCACTTATAATGTTTGCATATAATTTATGATCATCAACTATGTGATCAAGCTCAGGAAAATGTACACTATACCATTCTCTCAATCTTGAAACCATCATATTTATTATTTTGTTAACATCATCAATAGCATTTATCGCTTGTGCAAGCAATAGATCTCTTTTCTCCACAATCTTTCTAAGCTTATGTCTAGAGAGAGCTATAGAAAGTTCATGTATGAAGAGATAATAATCTTTAACATTTGAAAAGCGGCTTAAAGAAGTGATGACTTCCGGGAGACCCCCCCTAAACCTATTAAATAATGGGTTACTTGGATCAACACACAGTTCAATATCGATTAGATATCGCTTTACTAATTGTATAATGCGTTCAGCATCGAAGAAGACCCTACTAACATTCAAATTCTTCAACTTATTACAAATTGACCTTAATTCATCCACAACCTTACCATCTTCCAGCTTCAGCAATTTACTCACAATATCCTCCAATTCACCACTAAAGAATTCATAAGCTAAAACACTACCATCACTATTGAAAACTATAAATCCTATAGGGGTATCTATAAAGAAACATTCCAAGCTGCTCATCAAACATGCACCAACTATATTGGTTAATGTTACAATAACTTTTAAATGTTTTACACAATTTAATACTCTAGGGCTTTATTGACAAAGATAAGTATAGGTGTGGAGATTTCTTCAATAAAAATGAGGAACCCACTAATACTAGCATCAGGAATACTTGGTACAACTGGTTCATTGTTAAAAAGGGTTACCATGGAAGGTGCAGGAGCAGTAACTACTAAATCCGTAAGTAGGGAGCCTAGGGAGGGATTCCACAATCCCACAGTCATAAAACTTGAATATGGAATAATAAATGCCATAGGATTATCTAATCCAGGAATAAGGGAATTCAAAAATGAGATAAAGATAGCAAAGGAGGGAGGAGTCCCAGTAATAGTTTCCATATTTGGTAAAGATATTGAAGAATTTGTAGAAGTAGCTGCAGAGGCTGAAGAGGCTGGAGCAGATGCAATAGAATTAAACCTTTCATGCCCACATGGACCAAACATTCAATATGGTCAAGAACCAAAATTAACATATGAAGTTGTGAAAAATGTAAAGAACTCAATAAAAATACCGGTATTTACAAAACTTACACCAGAGGTAACGGATATAGTGAAGATAGGGTTAAGTGCTGAAAGAGCAGGGTCAGATGCCATTACAGCAATAAACACTCTGAGATCAGTAATAATAGATATAAAAATGGCCAAACCAATACTCTCAAACATATATGGTGGATTAAGTGGTAAAGCAATAAAACCAATAGCAATTAGATGTGTATATCAATTATATGAAGCCCTAAATATACCAATAATTGGTGTTGGGGGAATAACAAGCTTTGAAGATGCTGTAGAATTCATAATGGCTGGAGCAAGCGCAATCCAAATAGGTTCAGCAATAGCATTCAAAGGTTTAGGAATATTTAGGGAGATTGAAGAGGGAATAAAGAGATTCATGGAGACTGAGGGATACAGCTCTATAAATGAAATGGTTGGGATAGCACATAAAGGGTGAATAACCATGAAACCAATACCGAGCAAGATAATCTCCATAAAAGATGAGGGAACTAATAGAAAGACAATAACAGTCTTAAACAAGCAAATAGCTGAAAGAGCGACGCCAGGACAATTCATAATGGTATGGATACCTGGCATAGATGAAATACCGATGGGATTATCATACATAGGAGAAGAAGAAATATCGTTTACAGTACATAAAGTTGGAGAAGCAACTTCAACATTACACAAAATGAAAGTAAATGATCACATTGGTGTTAGGGGACCTTATGGAAGGGGATTTGAAGAAAAGACTGGAAAACTATTAATTGTTGGCGGAGGTACAGGTATGGCCCCATTAATGCCATTAATAAGAAAGCTAGTGCAAAGAAAAGATAATGAAATAACAGTAATAAATGGTGCAAAAACAGCTTTTGAAATGATTTTTAGAGATGAACTTGAAAATATGGCTAAAAATGGGAATATAAGATATATTCCCACAACCGAAGATGGAAGTTTAGGAGAAAGAGGGTTAGCCACAACAATAATGGAAAAATTTTTGGAAAATGAGAAGCTAGACGAGATATATGTTTGCGGACCTGAACAAATGATAAAAGTGGCTATGGAAATATCATTAAAAAATGGAATACACATGCAAGCCTCAATAGAAAGATATATGAAATGCGCCATAGGAATATGCGGCTCATGCACTGTAGACCCAATAGGACTAAGAGTATGTGTTGAAGGACCAGTAATACCCCTAGAAAAATTAGTAGAAATAAAGGAACTGGGAATTTATAAAAGAGATTCATCAGGAACAAAGAGAAATATATAAAACATTAAAAATTTAAGTAACCTATAATAAATCTACTAATTGAGATAATATGCCAAGCCACGGATCATTAACAAAAGCTGGAAAAGTAAGATCTGCCACACCCAAAATACCAGCTAAACCTAGGAGAAACTCACCCCCTAGATTAAGAAGCAGGAAGAACTACTTCAGAAAAGAAGTCATGGGTGGAGTACCCTGGAGAAAAAGGGAACAATAAAAATAAATTAATTTGTTGTTTTATGAAATAATTCAAACAATTTTATTTACTAACTAGTTAGTTACATACAGAATAATTGCGGGGGTAGCCAAGTCAGGTCAAAGGCGCGAGGCTCAGAAGAAACTGGGAAACCTCGTGGCGTAGGCCTTCATGGGTTCAAATCCCATCCCCCGCACCAATTCACCAGTAAATTATAAATAATTGATATTGTTTGGATGGTGGCGATGAGTTACTCTTTAATGAACATGTTTTAACAACAGAAAGGTCCAACAACTTTCTGAAGACAAACAAGCTTAACTATTACTCAATACCATTGCATTTTGAATATTTAAGTGCCATTTCATTCCTTTCTTCTGGAAGTATTCAACATGAAATGTATAACCGAAAAGTTGTTGTAATCACTTTCTATCCCTCACTAAGTTGTCCATCATAGTTAAAAGTGCTACAAAATTTTCTTTAACATGTTAAAGAAAGTAATGGATCATATCGTATATCGCATAAATCGCTAACAACATTGACAATATTTTCCTTAGACAGCCCTTGTCTTGAAGGAATGAGCCGCTGTTTGCTTAAAACTAGAAATTGAGCTTGGATAAGCAGTATAGATTCTATAGGACTCAAGGTTCTCCAAAAAACAAATTATTACAACATTTATTAAATTTATCCAAATGTTAAACTTACACCCAACCAAAGTTATTTTAGAATTCTATTAAGAGACACTAATAGAAAATTATTCAAATGAGTTTGGGCTCATTTAAATTGTCCGTGATTATTGGGTGTAAAACGAATGAATGTTGAAGTTAATCGTATTGTTGAAGAGTTGAAGCAAAAAGTTGTAGGATATACTCCTGAAGATATAGAGCAATTTTTCGACAATTTGAAAGTTAGCATAGACGAATATTCTTGGATTGAAATTCTTGACAAATTGGCAGAAGATACGAACATTTTTAGATGGTTTTCTTTTATTTGTAAAAAACTTCCAAGCATCGCAAAAGCAGATAGATCGTTTATTAATTTTATATCAAAAGTTATTCAAAGAGTAAAGACTGATATGAGTTCTGACCTTTTATGCGCATCCTTTATAGAAATCGGAAGTAAAAATCCTGAGTTAGGTTTTAAGCTTTTTGAGATGCTTAGCAAAAGCGAAGATGCTGACTTGAAATTATGGTCTGGTTTTTTCTAGTGGGAGCAGCAACAGCCGACCACGATGCATTATTCCAAAAAATAGAGTTAGAGTATGAAAAATCAGATCCATACGTAAAAGCAGCATTCATTAAAGCTGCTAGAATTCTGCGAACAAAAAAGCCAAATATAGAAATTCCAAGAAGAATGTTGGATCTTATAACAGCAGCTGTAAATGATCAATACCAAGTAGTTAGAGCAGAAGCTATAACAGCGTGCATTACATTTTTCGATATAAACCCAACTAGTTTTGGCGGTCTGCTACTTGAACTGACACAAAAAAGGTAGTGCTGAGGACAGGATCTGCATTTTAACAAATTTGAGTATTCACAAGCTTAGGGACAGTGAACTCGAGTTTAAAATATTGCAAATCTGCTCAGAAGAAACCGACATGCTAGTTTTAAATGCTGTTGTAAGAGCTTTGTTTAATAGAGCAAAGGAAAATCCCGAAAAGACTTTAGAGATTCTGAAGGCATGGACAGTTGAAGGGGTATTGCATGA
>JAWBOZ010000061.1:0-5231 GCA_038825625.1 Methanomethylicia archaeon
ATAAGTGAAGAGAGATCCTATAGTAAGAGGAGGAGAACTTATAGGAGAGGTGTAAAGGGGAATATAATAATATTACTGTTCATTTCAGCAGTATTGATCATACCAGTATTATCATGGAGGGAACAGGCAGCATCACCACAACAAATAGTTACAGCAAGCCTACCAGTAAGTAGTGAATACCAAGATTGGATTGAAACACTATTATGGATGAGGGGCAATCTACCAAAGGATGCTGTGGTGGCATCATGGTGGGATTATGGATACTGGATAACAGCCATAGCAAATAAAACCACAGTCATAGATAATGCAACAATGGATGAAGAGCAAATAAAGAAGATTGCAAGGGCATTCCTATCCAATGAGACAGAGGCGCTGAAAATATTTGGTGAACTTAAAGTAACACATGTGGTGGTATTTGAAGCCTTCGATAAGAATACTGGATTCCTCTTCGGCGGTAGGGGATGGGGAGATTTTGTAAAATCATATTGGATGGCTAAAATAGCTGGATTAAACGTTACAGACTACATGACATATAATAGCATGTATGGAACATATCTACCCACAGGTCCAAAGGCATCTGAAGCCACACTCTACAGACTCATATTCAATACCAGAAGCGAGATGTGGAGTGCATGGGGGATGAATATACCAAAACCGAAAAACTTTGAATTAATATTCTCATCATCAAATGGATTCGTATTCGTGTATAAAGTGAATTATCCAATTTAAATCCACTTATTCCCCACTGGACAATTTCTTCATAAGCCTTCTATAACGGCCATACCTATCTTCAGGGGAGAATTTTGGTGGATGCGGAACCCTAACCTCACCACCACAATATGGACACTTATCCTTATGGAGTGTATATGCACCACAAGAAGTGCATTTCCTCAAAAGCCAAGGCATAATGTTAAACCCTCTTAAAACTTCCAGAGCCGCCGAGAGAGGAGATCCTATCTAAAGCGGAATCCAAAGCCTTCTTCAAAGCCTCCTCAGCAACATGATAATCCCTTGCAGAAACATCAATCCTATATCTAGGCGCACCAATAGAGTAAATTCTACACTTAACATTACCAAAGGATCTAATACTCTCATAAGCAGCATTTAAGGCTTCAATAATCCTTAAAACACCATCACTGGCATTAGAATTCAATTGAATTATAGCACTAACCCTACTCTCCTTAAGCTCAATACTCTCCTTAGCCAGATCCACAATGATCTCAGCCACATCACTGGGAATATCAGCATTAACTAGTGGGGCAGCTCCAAATCTGGCAGCCTCCTCAAAACCTGCAAGCACATCCCCAAAGGAATCAATAAGTTTCTTAGCAATAGTGGAGTGAACATGATCTAAATCCTCACCCATCCTCTTAGACAATAATTCCAAAAGTTTTTCACCACGATTAAACCTCTTCCACTCCAAAAGCTTATCCCTCTTCTCCCTATCACTAACCCTCCTAAGGGATAAATCCACATACCTCTTACCCTTATCCACACGTATAACCTTTAAAACAACTTTACGACCCTCCTTA
Organism: Methanomethylicia archaeon; assembly: GCA_038825625.1. Classification (GTDB taxonomy): domain Archaea; phylum Thermoproteota; class Methanomethylicia; order Culexarchaeales; family Culexarchaeaceae; genus JAWBOZ01. The sequence goes on from JAWBOZ010000061.1 coordinate 1,533, forward strand.
AGAAAGTCACGTATATTATGAACCCAAGTGGATGAAACCTCACCTATGGGAACATATCCACTAACATCTGAATACTCATCTAAAGTTACATATGCACCCTTATCAAAGACTTCATTAACAGTTGCTATAACAAGATCACCAATCTCCGGAAGATCCCTACGTTTAAAACTCAAAATTAAACCTCCACTACTCCAAAACCCTAACCACTCTACCCTCAATAATGGCTTTACCACCAGTAGGTTTAACTAAAATCCTATCACAAACATTACATCTAACAACGGTTGAAGCCCTATCAAAAGATATTTGCTCATTACCACAATCGGGACATGATACCACAATAAAATTGCTTTTAGGCTCTGGAATCAATATTAAATGCTTCTTAGGCGTATAGGCTCACCCCACAATCTCAACCTTCTTCAACCTAATACCCCTACTATGAATTATATGCCCACACTTCCTACACTTCAACTTTAAAACCTGCTTCTTAGTAACCTTTGCAAACCTCTTCTGTTCAGAAGCCCTCTTACTACCATAACCCCTATTCTTAGCTGCAAATCTCCTCTCACCTTCAGCAAGAGTCCTACGCTTCCCAGCCTTATACAGGGTTACTGTATGTTCAGTATGGGTGTTGCATCTTGGACAATACTTCATAATTTTACTGGGAATCTTCATAACTCACCCCAACCTTTCAGCAATACCCTTCAAAATTAATGTATCAGCATTAATTAATGGTATGTAAGCTATATCTTCAGGTTCAAATGGACCGTACACCATCAAATCAACCCCTACAAACGCTGGAACATTTGCAGTAAAACGTACTAATATTCTTTTTGTAATAATGTTTGGAGAATTTATGGAAGATACAGCTGTTTGAAGGATTGTGGATATGGTTTCCCTAAGCTTAACATAAGCATCCAATTCTTCATCATGCAAATTCTCCGGAATCTTGGAATCAGCGAATAGACAATGTCTAACCATCTTATAAAGCCTTAACTGAAATAATAATGATATAGACCTCATAATTAAATCCAATTCACCCCCAAAAATTTCAGCTAAATCTTTAGGTGAGGAATCAATCTTATCCCTCAAACCCTTAACATACAACCTAACATTAATGTAGAAATCTTTAGGTAAGTTTACAAGAGAATCTGAATCCAGCTCATCCCTCAAAACATCAATAATAACGTCATACATTCCAAACCACATCAAAATATTTATTCAACCCTCTAATAAACTTGCAGAACCCTTACAAATCAGATATAAAGCAATGGTCTTTGGTAGGGAAGCATCCTCATCCCTATATGGACCATAATAATTCCCGCCAATAAGTATTCTAGGCATATAAGCCACATGAACCTTAAAAACTTCAAAGCCAAAGGTGGAAGCATCAATCACTGGTTCAAAGGATTCTAAAAATCCAATATCTAAAGGCTTAGCTATAAGCCCGGTTTTACCATGAAGAGATGATGGAAGTCTCATTAAACGCTTAATATCACTGGTTACACGCTCATCAATATGAATAATAACCCTATCCAAAAGTTTAGAAGCCAACCTCCCCCAAACACCTATTGATAAACCCTCAATAACAGGCCATTTAGGTGGTGAAGACTCAAAGGAAGATAGAATTTCACCCCTAAAATTATGAATGATCCTAGCATAATTTTCACCAACAAAACTCTTTAGATCCTCAATGGAAGCTGATGTTAGAAAATCATATATGGCTCTCATAAGCCTACCACGCCAACCAATATCTGAAAGTGATGGCGGAGGATTACCTTGCGAAAACCTCAATGGAAAACCATGATGAGCCGAGGATAAACCAACACCCCTAATATAATCCGTTATCTCCCTCCTAGCATCAATACTAAGTTCCCTAACAACATCCCCCCTAACATGAACATGATAACCCCTATGCCCAGAAAAAGCAATGAAGATATCTCCAATTGAAAAACCGAACTCGGAGACCAAGAACTCCTCAACCAATCTAAAGGTCTCCTCCTTAGCCTTCTCCAAACATAAATCGCAAAGCCAAGAATCAACCTCAATCCTCTTTGAAGAACATTTAGGACAAGATTCAGGGGGCATCCCCATGGAGGAAAAACCGCAATCTAGGCATCGCCAACTATCATGACCATTCTTACATGATGTAAATATGTGGTCAGCATCAATATCAAAAACAAGGTCAGCCCCCTTCCAAACCTTACCCTCCATATCCTCAACACTGGGAAAATCATAGTATGCTGAAGAAAAATAGACGTGTAAAGGTGTTTCATTAATTAGGAAACTCCTTAATTCATCAACACTCTTAAAGGAGATATGCCTCCTCATACCTTCATGACCAATGAGTATGAAGCCGAATTCCCTCTTCTCAATATCTATTGGAACATGGATGGTTGAAGAAGAATAATACTCCCTAAAAAGATTCCTTATCAGATTCTCCTCCCTTAACCTCAACATTAAACCTCCCCAACCCCTTCAATTTAACCCTATAATAATTCATTGGATGCCTAATTCTACGTGAAACACATAAATCATCTGGAAAACATAAACCAAAGGTTTTCAATGTACTACATTTTGGAGGGGTGTATTTAGTTCTAGACCCCCTCAAACCGGCAATATGTTCAACTTGATACTTAGTCATTTTCTCATCATAATCAGCTGAACTAACAAATAATCTAATGACATCATCCACACTCCTACCACTACCCACCAAAAAGGATGCCAATGTAAATCTAGCCATATGTGATAAAGATTCACCCTTCAAAAGATTCCCCATAATTAAACGTATGCAAGGTGGGAAAGCCTCTTCAACACTTGGACCCCTAAACTCCTCAGCCTCCAAAGGCTTCTTATAACTGGAGAAAAGCTTCTTCAAATCATCTAATCTAATGGCAACATCATTTGGAATAGCTATTGGTGGGGGGGGTTGGCTAGCCCTAAAGAAAATGTCGAATCTAACCTTCTCAGAAATCAACCTGGCAAGCTCACCCTTACCAATATTAATCCAACCATTAATAAGAAACCTATTAACAAGCTTCCAACTTAAAGCTTCAAAGGATGGAGCATACTGGAGAAAATCTGAGAAGAATATCTGAAAGGTTGCTGAATCCACCCCTCTAACCCTCCAACCGAAACTCCCATTAGAAATCATCAACAATTTATAATCATCATCCACACGAAGCTCTTCATAAACCCTTCTAGCTTCAGAAACAGCATACCTATTGGATAATGCATCATCACCAATAATGGATAAAACTATGATCGCAATGTGAAATGATATTATCTCCAAATCTAGATCAATTAGGTCAACCCTAACCCTACCAGTTTCAATGGAACTCTTAATCCTCTCAAAAACCCTATCCAAAACCATGGAGAAATCGGGTTGAAAGATCTCATCCAAAGTGAAACCAAGATTTGAAATATACTCCCTAGCCTCCCTACAGAATGGATATTTAGCTAAATCCTCCTTTGAAAGATACATATACAAACTCAAATAAACAGTTAAAAATGTTATATTTAGAGTTATTTCTACTCAATTCTAGGAGCCAAATAATATGTTAAGCTACCTCCATTAGGAAGCTCAAAGCTCAATTTAATAGGCATCTCATTTGAAAATTCCAAAGTCAATATTTCACTGGCTTCAGAAGCTTTAACGAGATCCTCAAGATAGCTTAAACTATACGTACTATTTGAAGGCTC
>JAWBOZ010000062.1:0-5175 GCA_038825625.1 Methanomethylicia archaeon
CATTCAATTACCAGAAAAACATTTAGCCACAAGTAGCATAATGCCACATAAGAGAAATCCAGTAACAATGGAAATACTAAGAGCACAAGCAGGAGAGAACATTGGAGAAAATACAGCCATAATGACAATATTAAAGGGGTTACCATCAGGATATAACCTAGATCTACAAGAAGCAACAAAACATTTATGGAGCATAACAAAAAGCGTTAAGGAATCATTAAAAGTGATAAGTAATGCAATAGAATATATGAAGATCAATGAAAGGAAGATGCGTCAAGATGCAGAAAACTATCCAATAATAGCAGCGGAAATAGCTGAGATAATATCTATAAAGTGGGGGATACCACATAGAAAAGCTCATCAAATGGTGGCTGAAGCCATAAGAGAATCAAACAACAATATTTGGGAAACTATAAAAACAATATCGAAGAAAACTGGAATAAAGGATATACCCATGAGAGTACAAGAATACTTAAAAATAAGATCCACACTAGGATCACCCAACCCGAACCAAACATTAAAAATAATTAAAGAGAAAATCTCACAAATAGATTAAAATAAAGGATTAAACTTCACAACCTAACTTTATACTTATCTATGTATTCATTATATCTCAAATCACTCTTCAATTCATTTAGCACGGAACTATAGTTTGTTAAAGATACTAGCACATCCAAAACACTTTCGCCAAGAAGCTGACTTCTAAACCTATTCTCACAAATAACAATACCATTCTCCTCTAAAACTTTTAAAGCATATTTAACATCATCTTCACTAACCAATCCCTCAACACCTAAAGTGTATCTAAACGCATTAACTTCTGCAACGAGTTCACTAAGCCATAATCTCCCCAATCCAAGAGCAAGAACCCTAATGATGTCACCCATAAGACTCTTTCCCTCATCCAATAGGAAATCTCTAAACATAAAATCGGACACCAATATAATTTAAAATAACAATTATATTTGAATTACTGTTAATAATGATTAAGGATGATGAATATGAGTAATGGGGATAGAATAAACTTAGAGGAATACTACATTGAACCCACATCACCAACATCATATAAACTTATAAAATTAAAAAGCAAAATCTTCTCCATAAAATCTAAATATCAAAATATAGAAGTCGTTGAACTCCATAAATTTGGTAAGTGTCTAGTACTGGATAATTTAATACAGATTTCAGAATTGGATGAACATTTATACCATGAAATGCATGTACACCCAGTATTGATAAGTCATGAAAATCCGGAAAAGATACTAATAATTGGTGGAGGGGATGGAGGGGTTTTAAGAGAAGTGCTAAAACATAAAATGGTAAAGGAAGTCACAATGGTGGAAATAGATAAAGAAGTAATAAACACAACAAAAGAATACATCCCAAAAATACCTGAAGAATCCCTTAATGACCCTAGAGTAAAGATAGTTATTGAAGATGGAAAGAGGTATGTGGAAGAATGCGTAGAGAAATATGATATAATACTCATGGACTTAACGGATCCAGAACCCATAGGACCAGCAATACAACTATATCAAATTGAGTTCTTCAAGAAAGTAAAGGATAAACTAAAGGATGGAGGAATCTTTCTACTGCAATCCTCAGGATATGAGATGTATCCAAAGAAGATTCTAGAAATACAAGAAGATTTGAAGAAGATATTTAGGCATGTGGGAATCTATGCCAGCTACGTACCAGCATATGGAGGCGAATGGACATTTACATATGCCTCAGACAAAATAAACGTTTTAGGAGTTACCCTGAGGGAATTGAAAAGAAGATTTAAGGAGAGGGAATTAAACACTAAATACTATAACCCAGAATTACACTACTCATTAAAATATTCAATGAAAAGCTTACTATCAAAAATAAAGCTATTTGCTGAGAACTCAGCGCCATAACATAAAACAACAAAAAATCTTCAAAATAATTAATATCATCTAACATCATAATATATACGTACAACACCTTTACCCTTACTTTCCCTCCTAATCAATTTTATAACTCCAATTTCACCACTACTTCTAACATGAGTCCCACCACATGGAATAGCTATCCAATCTTTAACTTCCACAATTCTAATGGTACCCCCTGGAACATGCTTCCGTAAATATAAGTCTAGAGATTCACCATACCTTGAAATATATTCTCCAGCCTCATCCACATCCATATAATGAATGATAACAGGCCTATTTTCATTCACAACTCCATTAGCCATATCTTCTATACCCTTAAGCATATCTCTCTGTATATTTGCTGAGAAATCTAGATGTCCACCATCAACCCTCTTACTTGCACTAACGCAATTAACATTTCCATTAAAATATTTCCTTACAGCTTGAATCAAGATGTGAGCAGCTGTATGCATCTTCATCAACTTATATCTTCTATCCCAATTTAAAGCTCCCTCAACATCATCACCCATATTCATGAAGCCATCTAGATCTCCAATATGAACTATTGTACCATCATCTAACTCATTTACCATTAAAACATTGAAAAACCCATTTAAAGATCTTATCACACCAGTATCATGATCTTGACCACCACTCACCGGATAGAAAATTGTTCTATCTAAAATCAGTTTGAATGCTCCATCATGTTTCTCCAAGCTTAGAACCTTAGCTTTAAATGTAGTTTCATAAGAATTGTTTAAGTATAGTTTTAAGGTCATATAAACCACAATTATAAATTAACATATATACCAATAATGTTTTCTACAATTTAAATAGGGATTCTAGAAAAGCCTATCTCATCAAAATTTGTGGGGTCAAGCCTAATTAAACCAAAAATTAATTTAAGATCCCCTCTTAAAATATCAACATTAGTATATATTTGAATATATCTATTCTTAAAATCTATATTTGTAATTATTCCAAGACCAGCGAAACCCCCATCAAAATATTCAAAAGCCACCAGGAGGGGGACCAAGCTGGAGAAGGGTATAATGAAAGATTTACTAACATCAAAATTTCTGACAATTTTAGACTCCAACTCTCCATCCATCTCTAAATCCTCATATGGGAAAATTATAAGTTCACCATCCTTTATTATTGAAAAAGCCACATTAACACCTAAAATTTTTGATAGGGAATTTAGTTTGGAATCATCCAATGGAGAACCATCGAAAATATTTGGTTCAATGCTATTGAATATATTTAAAGGAACCCTATTATTAGTAGCATTATTAAACCATTTAAGATAATTCATTTGCCTAATCATCTTTCTATCAAATCTATCTCTAACCCTAACCATCTGCGAGGGAGAAACTCTAAAAACGTTATAAACATTATCAACACAATTGAGTATAGGCTCCAATTCGTCTTCACGTTGAATACCAATAATAATGTCTGGTTTAATCAATCCAATCTTCTCAACCTTAAATTTAACACCACCGTTAGAGACCCATCCAGTAGTGTTAATTATTAAATAATCCAGCTTAAGCTTATTTGAGGCATTAATAAGTCTCTCTAAACCTTTAAAAACCCGGAAACTAACATAAGAGGGGGATGTGGAACCTATAAAAACGCAATCAAATAATTCCACTTGATCTAATGAAGATAATGCATCCCTAACAATACCTAAAGCCATGGTTGCTGGGGGGCCTATCTCATTTTGACCTACATCAGCATCTAGAATACCAACACTAAAACCAAGATCAAACAACTTATTGGATAAGAATGTTACAAGGGTATTCTTCCCAGTATCCACACCACCCAAAACCATAATTTTACCCTTAAACTTAATTATTTCAGAAAGCAATCTATGCCAATCCATGGGGATACCATCATACCCCACAATTTTAACATGAGCCCCATAAGAAATCTTAACCTTACAATCCTCTAGAGCCTTAAGATAAATGGATTTATAACGTTTAACAACAATAGATTCACCAAATTTAACCTTCGCACCAAAAACCTCAACCAAGCCATTAACAATATTAATTTTAGCAGGCCCAGAAACCCATAAAACATCATTAACCTTTAAATCAAATTCTCTAAACCTCAAACCACTCATATATTAAACCCCGCTAAAGCATTGTTCACTCAAGTATCTAGGACCTCTATCATCAATTCTAGCTATAATTATATCCTCAGAATTAAAAAACTTCATGAAAACACTCTTCACATAATCCAAATCTTCAGGATAAATAAGAACATGAACAGCTTCGCCAATCATATTCTGTGTAACTCCAATAACATTTGTATTATCTATAGCCTTTATCAAGGATTCCACACGTGGAGTCATAAACCCAGCTTTAAAGGCGAAATCTCTACAGGATCTAAGAAAATTTTCAGCAGAAGGTTCACTTAAAATACTATTTAAAGTGTTTTTACCAATAATTTCTAAATGATTAAGTCTACCAGGAGTCTTTAAAATTCCCTTCTTATCGATGGGTGCAAAAGCTGCTGAAACTATGTAGCACTCATCCGGAATGAGAATTCTATCCACAATGGCATACCCAGGACCACCAGGATTAACAATAATTCTTATCCCACCAACACCGCCAATAATACCACTAACAGTTCCAAGGCCAGTACCACAATAATAATCCACTAAATGTGCAATTCTAGCCATTTGAAGAAGAGTCATTTTAATATTCAATACTTTACATAAACCCATGGTGACAGCCAATGCACTGGCACCACTGGTTCCATAACCACAACCAATAGGGACATCAATAAATTGTTCAACCTCAATTTTATAATTTAAATCCCCATGAATTCCCATTAAATCCAAAACTTTATTTACAATGAAGGAATCAAAAGGTACACCATTTATTTTCGATATCAATTCAAGTGGACCATTGGAGTAATCAGCTTTAACAATCACCTTAACACCAATATCCAATAAAAAACCACCGCCAATAGCACCAGACTTTAATGGATCATCAACTATGTATGGAGAGAAAAAGCTTGATATTGATGCTGGACAAAATGTGTATGCAGTTTTCATAGCATCAGCCTAAATAAAAAGATATTTAAGAAATATTAAAGCATTAATAATATATTGATGAGGGATCTAGATGAGGGATAATGTTTGGTGAGAACAAAGGGTTAGAGAAAAGTGCAGAATATGAAAAACTTATAGAAGTTTTTGGGGCAAAGACATTTGATGAAGAAATTGCAAAAAAATTTCATAAGAAACATAAATTTATTCTATTAAACATGGTCT
>JAWBOZ010000063.1:0-5167 GCA_038825625.1 Methanomethylicia archaeon
AAGGGATGCAGCTTTCATGAAATAAGAAATAAGGTTAAAGGATATTATATTGAGGCAAAAACACATTCCTCAATAGCTTCAGCAATAAGATTTTCGAAGGCTGATGTTGGAGTGGGAATAAGAACTGTGGCAATCCAATATGATCTTGAATTCATACCCATAAGAGAGGAGAAGTATGACTTCTTAATTAAGAAGGATAGTTTGAAAAAGGAGGCTGTTAAAGAATTCATCAAAATATTAAAGGACGAAAAATTTAAGGATACGTTAAAAATAATGGGAATGAATATACCTAAAAATATGGGTGAAATAATATTTTCAAGGTGAAGAGGAATGAGGATTATAGCGATAACAGATATTCATGGAAGAAGGGTTCAGGTGGAAAGGATAGCTGAGATAGCTAAGGAAAAAAATGTAGACGCCATAATAGTTTCAGGAGATCTATCAAGATATAAATCCATAGAGGAAGCAACAGAAATTCTAAAAGTGTTAGGTGTGAATAAAACATTCTATATACCTGGAAATATGGATGACCCAAAAATATGTGAAATAAATTTGAGAGGAGTAGAATGTATACATGAAAGAGTAATAAGTTATATGGGTTATTCCATAGCTGGTTTAGGTGGATCTTTAAAAGGACCCTTCAACACACCCTTCGAAATGACTGAAAAACAGATTTTGGAGAAGCTTAAGAATCTAGTAAGAAATATTGATGGAAAAAATCTAATATTAGTGGTACATAACCCACCATACAATACAAAAGCAGATGCTATAGGAGAATATGAGCACATAGGGAGTAAAAGTATAAGAATGATAATAGAAGAAATAAAACCAGTATTAGTTTTATGTGGACATGCACATGAAGCTAGAAGTATGGATAGGATCAATGGAACAATAATAGTTAATCCAGGACCATTAATGTATGGATATTATGCAGAAATAAAAATAAATGGGGAAGTTGAAGTGGAACTCTTAAGAATTGCTTAGAGAAATATTTCATTTGAAAAAATGTCAGAATAGGTTTCTCTCCTCCTCACTAAAGAAGTTTTACCATCATTAAACATTATTATGGCAGCTCTAGGCCTACTATTATATTGACTTGACATGGAGAAACCGTAAGCACCAACATTCATTATTGCCAAAATATCTCCAACACTAACCTTTCCAATACCCATATTAATTGCAAAAACATCTGAACTCTCACATATGGGTCCACCAACATTATAGATTTCAAAATTAAGGTTATTGGATAAATTATATATTGGATGATGAGCTTCATATAATGCTGGCCTTATAAGATCATTCATTCCAGCATCCACTAAAACCCATTTAATCCCATAAACATTCTTGACATAATTAACCTTTGTTAGAAGTATACCGGCATTACCAACAATAAATCTTCCAGGCTCAACAATTAGTAGGGGGTTTAATGAAAAGAATTTACTTGAGGAACATATAAACTCACTAATAACATTACAATATTCATCTAATGGGAAAACATCCTCATCATTACTATATGGAATCCCAAATCCGCCACCTAGATCAACAACTTCCAAACGTAAATTAAGATAATCATAAAGCTTTTCACAAAAGGAAGCTATTCTGCTTGTTGCAAATTTATATGAATCAACATCAAAAATCTGTGAACCTAAATGCACATGTATGCCAGAAACATTAATGTTCTCCATTTTTAAAGCAATTTTATAGGCTTTAAAAGCATCCTCAACACTTAAACCAAATTTATGTGACCTAGCACCAGTACTAATATGGGCATGAGTTTTTATTGGAATATCAAAATTAACTCTAACACCAATAGAAACTTTCACACCAAATTTGTCGGCGAAATCATTAATGTAATTTAATTCATCAATATTCTCAATATTTATCAAAAAAACTCCGTTTTCAACAGCTTCAAAAATTTCATTAGGATTCTTAGAAACCCCATCAAAGACAATATTATCTGAAGATAAACCCACAAGTTTAGCTGCATAAAGCTCACCTCCAGAAACAACTTCAGCACCAGCACCCAAATCCTTCAAAACTTTAAGTAAAGCTAAACATGTATTTGCTTTATAAGCATAACAAATCATATTATTTGATGTCACTTTATCCAAATGTTCTTTTAGAATCTTATAATTATGTTTAACCATTTCAGCATCAATAAAGTATAGTGGAGTACCATAAATCTTGACCAAATCGTTAAAATCCACACTCCTACCCATTAAATTTTCAATGTAACTCCAAAACCTATCATTATGAACCAATTAAATCATCTCACAAGGGTTGAAGCCAAATATATCAATGCCCTTAAAACTTTAAAGCATTTTAAATAATCATCTGAAGAATACTCTATACTTGTTGCATCAATCCTCTTAACATCTGGGATCAATGTTGCAAGATCAGCCATAGCTGAATTCATGAAGGTTAAATTCAACATTATTGGAGATTTAAAATTAAATGGGAGGAACTCATCTAATCTATCCAGAGCCTCCTTAGCAGCTGATTTAATTAATTCACGAGCTTCAACGGGATGCATACACAAAGCCGAATACCTACCTAAAGCCTCCTTAACCTTAACAGTCTTAACATTACCAAGAAGTTTCACAGCCTCACTCACAACAGCGGAATCACCAGTAACCAAAACCACAGGTACCCCATAATAGCCGGCAATACCAGCATTAATACCAAGCTCACCAACATCCAAACCATTTATAGAAATATTCCTAACAACCGATCCAGAAATAGTATGATCAATAATTGCACCCATGGTGCCAAATTTAGCATGATAACCCAAGAAGAAGGCTGCATCAAAAGTTTCATCAATTCCAGCCATCATAGAAAGAATCTTTGGAGAACCGGTGATGAGTCTAGCTTTTGGATGCAGATCTTCAATAATTATATTTCTCATGGAACCATGGGAATCATTAACAATAATCTCGTCAGCACCACCAAGAACTGCACCTTCAACAGCTGAATTAACCTCAAAGGTCATAAGTTTACATGCACGCTCATATTCCCTACCACCAGGACTGGTTTGATCACCATGAACAACGCCGCAAACACCTTCAAGGTCAGCTGAAATAAAGACTTTAAACCCCAAAATAATCACCAACAAATAGTTATGATAAATTTAGGTTTAAATATATTTCAAAAATTTATGGTTAAGGTAATTTTAGTTAATTTACCATTCAAATAATTCTACGTTAGCCCTTGGAACAATAGCTCTTCTACCATCTTGCAATTCTATTTCCACAACTCTAACAGGAGATTCTGTCTCAACATACTGCAATTCTACTGGAAGATTCACAACTTTAGCCAACTGCCCAAAGAATGGAGCCCTAATAACTCTAACCTTTGTTCCAGGCTGCATACCACCAGCATAAACCTCAGGTTCCAATGAAAGCTGCAATGGGTCTACATTATCCTTCGGAATAATTATTTCAGGCCTTATAACTCCAGCTCTAATTTGTGTAGCACCATCAAAACATGCAAGCCTACCCTCATTGGCTTTAAATAATCCAAAGGTTCTTGCAGCCATAGGTATCTTGCCAAACCCTTCAGTGATTATCACAGTGATAGGAATATCCTCTCTACCAGTAATTGCCACACCTATTTCATATCCAAGAAAATCTCTAATATCCTTAAAATCTAATCCGCCAACAACTATTCCAGAAGCACCAACATCCATAGCTTTCTTTAAAACTTCAGCTGAAGCATAAGAGCCACCAACAACAAGTTTGCCCTTCCAATTTGATGAAACCATATCTAAGGTTAATTCATCCTTATGCGAATCCACAGCAACCACTATTTCTCCATGCCTCTCTCCACCTATCCCAAATATGCCCTCAATAAATGTTGATGCACACTCTATAACAACACCTTCCCTAGGAATAACCTCTGTAACTATTCCAGGTATATATGCATCCAACTCCACAGGTATCGGAGGCTCTCTAATGATTGCTTGACCAGTAACTTCAGATATATGCTCTATATATCCATCGGTAGGGGATTTAACTTCAGATTTCAATAATCCAAAGAAGGCTCTATAGCTTGCGATAACATCCCCCTTCTTCACAGGATCTCCAACCCTCTTTTTAACATATAATGGTAATTCTTCAGGTTCAACACCAAGAATGGCGGCAGCATTGATTATCTGTATATCTCCAGGTAAGCTTGTTTTAGCAACAATGTCCGTATAATTTACTTTATCACCCTTATTTACCGTAACTTCTCCAGGTAAAGGTAACCTTCTAATCTTCCTAAATCTAAATATATCTGAAACTCTCAGACCAGGTGTATATGCATGGGCAGATTGAGAACTTTTCTCAGAAGACATATTTACACCCCCTCACCTAAATCTTCTCCCTCTCTAAAACATCCTCAGGATAAGCATTTAGGGCTTTGAACCATTTTATCAAAACCTCTCTACGCTGCTTGAAATCTTCAGGTAGTTTTAATGGTCTCCCCCTCGCATCAATGAATATTCCTGCAGCTCCACCCCAAACATTTGCCTCCCTCCTCTTTCCAGGACCCATTCCAACATTAAAATCTCCAGTAGGCTCTATTATCACCGTGGCTGTTTCATCTTCACGTAGTGGTATTTTATCAATATCACCATAATTAACAACCTTCTCAACAGTTCTACCATCAGGCATTGTAGCTGTAACCTTAACTGCTGGTCCAGGGGATTTTGCATGACCATCAACAGCTATAATTGTGCCAAGCTTTATAATGCAATCTCTCTCAAAGATTTCCATGGCAGCTTTTGGATGCACAGTGGACATGACACCTAGATGTGGCATCATAAATATGCTATCACACATCAATCTAGTGACACCCTTAGGTTGGAAGGCATCCGCCAATATTAATGCTGCTTGTTGTCTACGTGGGGTATGTGACAGTAATCCACCAGTACCACCAATAAGTTGTATATTCATCATGTCAATGTATGTTTCAGTCTCCATGGATTGCTCAAATATATCTGCAATGGTTCTCTTCCTCTGAATACCTCTTAGACCTCTTGCCAAAAGCTTATGATGTTCAAAACCAAGTCTAATGGCTTCTCTGGCAACAGCATGCTCCACAATTAAATCATCTAGGGTTTGCGGTAATGTTGTTGGTCTAATCATCTTATTGGCTAATCTATTTCTAAGCTCCTTCTCATCAATCT
>JAWBOZ010000064.1:0-5164 GCA_038825625.1 Methanomethylicia archaeon
TTTTTATGTTAGATCAAATGATAAAATTTTGAAGAATATAGAATTAAATGGTTTACTTATTGGATTTTTGTCTCTATAAAAATGTCTCCAATTACTGCTCTATATGTTGGGTTTTCACCTGATCTACAGACTGGTTCAATGCATATCTCTATTTTTGATATTAATTTCTTCTCTTCTTCCATATTTATGAAGGGTATTTTTGTGTAGTATACGAGAACTTCTATAATGGCTGTTGAAGCTCTGTTAAACCCTTTTTGAACATTTCTTTACAATGTATATTTCAATTGGTTTTAAGTGTATTTTTAGGAATTCTTGATTTTTCATATGATGTTATGATGGAATATATACATACATTGTAAAACTTCTTCTTAAAAACAAGAAACTCTTCATTTATAACTGGAATTCCCCCACTACGTGCTAATTCTATCCACCTTTTTTGGATCTGGCGAAAGAACACTTTTACAACCATGAACATCAGGCGGTGATGTTTCCCGTTTTGAGATAGGACACCTAATTCAATAAATTTAACTTTCTAATATAAGCCTAAGCACATTATTTATATCCCAAACTTCAATTCCCTCTGGAAATCTCTCCAAAACTTTTTCGTCTGGTACTATCAAGATCTTCTTAACATCTTTAAACCTACTCATTTTATCTTCAATAGACTTGATTTCTCCAATACTTACATGATCTCTCCACTTAACTTCTCCAATCAATTTTAAATCGTTGAATTTGAATAGGGCTAAATCCAATTCATAATCTTTCTCCTCTATTAATTGTGGTTGTAACCCGAAAATTTTTGATAATAAACTTCTAAAGTATTGTTCCACGTGGTATGGAATTTTAATTTCAACAACATCTTTAATGAATTCTAAGGGTGTATCCACTTCAACATAAGAGTATTTTTCCTCAAGATAGAAGTGTAAATCTATTAATGGGGATATATGCATATACTTAAATCTCCTTTTACCATAAACCTTGAATTTCTCAATAATCCCCATCTCAGTGAGGATATCCAAATATTTCTGTACAACGCCAGGATTATCTTTAACAATTAACCCCCTAGAGAATAGGGTTGTTGAAATCTCCGTACTCACATTTCTACCATTGGATATGGCTCTAAGAATAACATCATAAACATTGGTAAGTTCCCTCTCCTCTTCACTAAATATCTCCCCAATTAAATTCTTCAAGAAATACTTATTTTGAAAGAGAAAGCTTGTTAGAAATTCACGTAAAGACGGTTTAAAATTTGGTATTAGGAATGGCTCTCTCAAATAAACACATGCTTCAATAAGCTCTTTACCACTGAATTCACTAGATAAACTTTTGATTAAATCCCTCTCATCAATCAATCCAACCCTTATGGGATATACAAGTCCAATTAATGGTGAACCTTCACCAAGAAGTTTCCTAGTAAGCCAAAGTGTAGATGTGATCAGTATCAATTCACCCCTAGAACCAGTGGAATGTAGGAAGTCTAGAAATTCACTTGGCAAACGATGAAATTCATCTATAACAATCCTCTTCATCCCGAGAAGCTCTCTAAAAACCTTGAGAAACTCACTCCACGTATACTTCTCCATGGAAACCCTATCCATAACCGTTGAATCCCTATTGACAAAGAAGAATCTATCATACTTTAAGAAGTTTTCCACAAGAAAGGATTTACCAGTCTTCCTCCTCCCATAAATCATCTTCCAAGGTCCAGACTTCTCTATAAGTTCCAATTCAATTCTTCTAGGAATAATTCTCACAAGAATAATTCTAAAAAGAATATAAATAAAGATTACTCAAAATCATGTTTACCTCTCCTAACCGTTAGAACTACAAATTTATCCTCCAATGATATCCTTTCAGCAAAATTCCTTGAACATTCAATTTTTCTCAACTTCTGGAATCTTCATTTTAACATTTATGGTGCATTTGTATTCATGTATTGCTTTACAAATCTAGAAGTTTCATATATTATAGCTTTAAATATGATAATAAAATAAAAGTAAAGGATAAATTTTATTTTAAATAATTTATTTTTGGATACTTCCTTAAACAATTAAATATTTGATGGTAAAATAATATGAGTACCCTTAGTTTTTGTCCTAAATGTGAAAGTTTAATGAAGTTTAGGAAGGTGGGAAATAAATTAGAAACTTATTGTACTAGATGTGGATATACGAGTATTATTATAGATTTTGAGGAGAGAAAACCTAAAAAGATTGTTGGAATAGATTTAAATGAATTAATGGATGTGATCATTAGGGAAAGAAGTTTTGCAGTTAAAGATGCTACAAGTAGAACTTATCCTGCTATTATTGTTGATGTTTCACATGGAATAGCCACTATAGAAACAAAATATGCTACCCATTTTCAATCTGGAGATCCTATAGGCTTCTATGAAAAAGATAGTCCAAAATATTTTGGAACAGTAATTGATTCACATCAAGACTTTATAACAGTTTTAACACCAATTGAGTGGAATGAAATAGAAAAAGAATTATATATTAATATTTTCGATTATGAACCATTAATAAGTTATGATCTTCAACTAAACCTTCTCAAACAGATGAATGGAGAAGAATCTGAATATTTAAATGTAAAGGTATCGAACGAGAATGCCATTAATCTCGTCTTTAAAAATCTTAGTCAACCAGAATTGAAATATCATAAACTTATGGATGTGATGGATGTTAGTAAAAGGTTTAGACTTAATGATTCACAGATAAAGGCTGTTGAAGCTGCACTTGCCTTAAACGATAATGAAATACTTTTAATTGTAGGTCCACCGGGAACTGGTAAAACTAGAGTTATAGCTAAAATAGCTTTCGAATTAATGAAGAGGGGTGAAAAAGTACTAATAACTTCACATACCAATAGGGCTGTGGATAATGCTGTGGAAAATCTACCTTTAGAGAAAACACTTAGAGTTGGTAGACCAGAAAAAGTTTTAGAAAACATAAAGAAATACCTACTCAGCTATAGGGCGAGGGAGCAAATAGGTCAAATGATATTGAATCTAGATAATAAATTATATAATTTTTTAAACGAAATACAGAATTTAATTAAAGATTACAAGAAAAGTAGAAATTATGAAAAGATTGTGTTAAGGAATATCTTAAAGAAATATAAATCTCACATTATAGATACCATTAAAAATAGAAATAAAATGATTAGAGAAGAATGTGAAAAATTAATTAATGAAATTCCGATAATTGGATCTACATTAGTTAAATCACAATTACCACCATTGTGGAACATTGATTTTGATATTGTAATTATTGATGAAGCTAGTCAAGCATCAATAACATTAGCATTATTAGCTATGGTTAAAGGTAGGAAGTGGATTCTAGTTGGAGACCATAAACAATTACTACCAATATTCCGAGATAAAAGAGTAAGTAATATAGAATCAAGAATAAAGTTAAGTGCATTTTCAGGTTTAAAGGAAAAATATGATCCTAGACATTTATGGCTACAAATACATTATAGAAGTCACCCAGACATAATTGGATTCTCAACAAAATATATTTACGAAAACAAAATAAAATGCCATGAAACATGTTTAAACCAAACATTAGAATTTAAAAAACCTCCAAAACTAGAATTTCTTACAAAAACAAAACCAGCAGTATTCATCCATGTTAATGGTATAGATGAAGTAGTAGGAAAATCGAGAAGAAATGAAAAGGAAGTTGAAGTTATATGTGAAATCATAAGAGAATTAATAGATTGTGGAATAAAACCATCAGAAATAGGGATAATAAGCCCATTCATAGCACAAACAAAACAAATAATAGAAAAACTGCCAAAAACAAAAGAGAAAATAGAAGTAAACACAGTAGATGCATTCCAAGGGAGAGAGAAAGAAGTAATAATATTCAGTATAACAGACACTACAAAACTAAATTTTCCCTCAGACCCCCATAGACTAAACGTAGCACTCACAAGAGCTAAAAGAAAACTAATAATCATAGGAAATGGAAAAGCAATAACAGAAAAAGCAGAAAACACACTACTCTACAAATACCTAGAATACTGCTACACAAAAAACACAATATACGACTGGAACAAAAAGATATGGCTACAAAAACATGAAGAAACTTAATTACTTCCATAATCTTCTTAAATTCACATGAACAACAATAGCTAATAGTGTTTTTCTCATTCTTCACCCTCATCCCATTTCACAAAACATTAAATAGATGTTCACAGTCTTATGATAGAAATATAAGCAATTCATCACCATATAGATTATGGAGATAATTTTTATGAATGTAAATATTAGAATTGAGGATCTTAAAGAATCAAATATTGATGATCTCCTATATGTTTGCTCCTCAAAAAGGCTTGATGATCCAATCCATCAGCAGGGTATGAGATTTAAGAAGCTTTGGCTCCTTGAAATGCTTAAAAATTATGGCTCCATTGCAAAAATTGCTTACCACAATGATAAACCAGTTGCCCAAATACTCTACTACCCAGAAACGGCTGACATCACCAAGGAATTTAAACGGGATGGAGTCCTCATAATAAATTGCATATACAACCCCACACCAGAAGCTCAGAAAATCGGAATAGGAACAAAATTATTAAAAAGCCTAATTCTAGATGTGAAAATGAAAAGGTCATGCCTTGGAAATAGAGAATGCAAATTCATACTGGCAAACGCCTTCAACACAGGTCAATACCTCCCAATGCCCGAATTCTATAAAAGGAACGGATTCCTACCAACAGGTGAAGGAAGCCTATACCACCTACCAATCACAAGCAGCTACAAGCCAAAACCAAAAACCATATACAAACCACTAAAAGAAGACAAAAATAAAGCAATAATACTCTACAACCCAAAATGCCAATTCTCCTACCCATTCGCAAAAAGTATAGAGCAAACCATAAAAGAAACCCTACCAAAAATAGAAATCAAAATCATAAACGAATGGGAAAACCCCCAAGAATCAATAAAACATGGAAACTGGTGGCTAATAGTAAATGCAAAACCAATACAAACATTCTTCATGGACAAAGAAAAATTCAAACAAGAAATAACACAAGCAGCAACAAACCAACAAACAAACTGAAATACCCACACTCCAAAAACTATATATAGCCACCAAGATTAACATGCAAATTCCATAAATCAAAAAATAAATGATTTCCGCAAAAGATG
>JAWBOZ010000065.1:0-5130 GCA_038825625.1 Methanomethylicia archaeon
TGCCTCTGAACTGGCTGAGAAAGCTTTAATGGAGGAATATGACTTCTATCTTATCACAAGTCCAAACGCCTCTCTACCTGGACCAACAAAGGTTAGGAACATTTTAGTGGAGAAGGGGAGGAATGTGATAGTCTTGTCAGATGCTCCTGCTAGGAGGATAACTAAGGATCTGGATGAGAAGGGTGTGGGCTACATCATTATACTGGCTGATTCCATGATTGGTGCTAGGAGAGGATTTCTAGATCCCGTTGAAATGGTTGCATTCAATACTGATGTTATTAAGGTTCTCGCCAATACAGGTGTTGTTAGACTCATCCAAATGGAGTTGGATAAAGTTATTAATGCAGTTAAGATGGGTGAGAAGCCATCATTGCCAAGGATCGTTGTGGATAAGGAGACAGCTGTGAATTATGCTGAATTTAGGAATCCATATGCTAAAGCTAAAGCTATGGCTGCATATGAAATTGCAGTTAAGGTTGCTGATCTAACTACTGAGGGTTGCTTCAGAGTTAAGGAGCGTGAAAAATATATACCAATACTTGCTGCAGCTCATGAAATGATGAGGTATGCTGCTAAATTGGTGGATGAAGTGCGTGAAATAGAAAAGTATGGTGACACATTGGTTAGAACTCCACATGCCTCTGACGGCTCAATACTGTTTAAGGAGAAGTTGATGGAGGAGGCACATCCTAAATGAATTTGGCCTCCCACAGCTTCTTCCTAGTGACTGGTAGAACTCTTGCTCAAGGAGTATCCATGGAGAGTGAAGGTAAATTAAGTAATAGATATTTCCAATCAGTAGCCCTCTTGGAAATGAATCCTGAGGATATGAATGATCTTGGCATAACTGATAAGGCTAAGGTCTTCAGTCCACATGGAAGTGTGGTTCTACCCGTGAGAGCAAATAACAATGTTCCAAGGGGAACAGTTTTCACACCCATGAGTCCATGGATAAACTTCATAATGTCCCCACTCACAGATGGTACTGGTATGCCCAGCTTGAAATCCATTAAAGTGTTTGTGGAGCCCACCAATGAAAATGTCACCTCTCTAAATGAATTACTTACCAGTCTTGGAGCTAAGGGTTTGGATTATTTCCCAATGGATAAACCTGTTAAAGTGGGGGAGAAGAGGTTTTTTGAGAATGTTCCATGCCCATTTTGCGGTGATCTATGTGATCATCTCAGGATAGAGGTTGATGGCGATAAGATCTTAAGGAATGTTGGTGGCTGCGCCATTTCCATTGCAAAATTCCTCAATTATGATAAGCATAGATTGATGAAACCATATGTTAGGAGGTCTGGGAAACTTTCTGAAGTGGGTTTGGATGAAGCAATAGAGGCTGCTGTAGAAATATTGGTTAATGCTAAGTATCCCCTACTATATGGATGGTCTAGTACATGTAATGAAGCTGTGGAGATGGGTGTTGGTTTAGCTGAGATCACCCATGGAGTAATTGATAACACCAGTACAATATGTCATGGGCCAACAATTCAGGGTGCTCAAGAGGTTGGCTCCGTTAGAGCCACCTTCGGCACAGTTATACAGCTTGCCGATCTAATAATATTTTGGGGTTCCAACCCATCCCATGCACACTTAAACCACTTTACAAGGTTAATTATGAGGGCTGGAAGATATGTTAAGGGGCGTGCGGGGAGGAGGGTTGTGGTTGTTGATGTTAGGAGAACCCCCATTGTTGATATAGCTGACCTATTCATAAGGGTTGAGCCTGGTAGGGATCTGGAGCTTTTAACAGCTCTACTCATGGCTATGAAGGATCTTGATATAGAAGCCCCATATGTGGCAGGTGTTCCAAGGGAGAAGGTTTTGGAATTGGCTGAGATGATAATGACGGCTAATTATGGTGTAATCTTTGCAGGTGTTGGGGTTACCATGAGCGGTGCAAAGCATAGACTCCTCCAAGAATTGATAAGATTTGTTCAAGAATTGAATGAGTGGACTAAATTTGTTATAATACCCATGAGGGGTCATTATAATGTCACTGGGTCCAATGAAACCATCCTATGGCTTACTGGATACCCATATGCCGTGGATTTCTCTAGAGGTTTCCCAAGAATGATTCCAGGTGTAACCACAGCTGTGGATCTCCTATCCAATGGTGATGTTGATGCTGCAATGATTGTTGCAAGTGATCCGGCAGCCCATCTCCCCCATAAAGCTGTTGAACATTTATCGAAAATACCAGTCATAGTGATTGATGCCAAATGGTCTTTAACCACATTTTTCGCTGACGTCATAATCCCTGCAAGTTATGTTGGCATTGAGTGTGAGGGTACAGCTTATAGGATGGATGGAGTCCCCCTAAGGATGAGGAAGATTGTGGATCCAAGTCCAGGGATACTTCCCGACTTTGAAATATTATCCACAATTTTGAATAGGGTTAAGGAGAGGAAGGGGTGGAATCCATGAGTCAAATGATAATAAGGAATGGCTTGGTTTATGATCCACTTAACAATGTTGAGGGGGAGGAGATGGATATAGGGGTTAAGGATGGTAAGATCGTTGACCCCTCAGAGGTGGATTTAGGTAAAGCTTTCGTGATTGATGCTAAGGGTAAACTTGTGGTTCCAGGTGGAATAGATATACATTCACATATAGCTGGACCGAAAGTTAATGTTGGTAGGTTGATTAGGCCTGAAGACCACTACCTAACAAACACTCCACATAAGCTTCCATATAGGAGGGCTGAGACTGGTCTCACCGTTCCCAACGTTTTTAAGATAGGTTATGAGTATGCTAGGATGGGTTATACACTTGTGGCTGAACCTGCTACACCACCAATAAAGACTAGACATACACATGAAGAGTTAAATGCCATCCCAATCATCGATAAAATGGCATTTGTACTTGTGGATTCCAATTGGATGGTGTTGGATCTTATTCAAGAGGGTTCAAGGGATATGCTCTCAGCATTTCTAGGCTGGCTACTATATGCAACGAAAACATATGCCATTAAGATAGTTGATGCAGGTTCAGATGCTGCTTGGATGGTTAAGGGTATAGGTTTAGATGTGGAGGATAAGTTGCCTGGATACAATCTCACCCCAATGGATATAATTAAAGCTGTTGCTGAATCTGCACAAATATTAAATATTCCACATAAAGTTCATTTGCATTGTAATAGGCTTGGATACCCTGGAAACTACATTACAACGCTTAAAACCATGAATCTAACTAGGGGTTTAATGAGGGTTTCTGAGGGTTCAGCACTACATATAACGCATGTGCAATTCACAGGTTATAAGGGTGATTCATGGGGTTCATTGGAGAGTGGTGGGGAGGATATTGCTAGAGAATTAAATACGAATCCACATGTGACTTTAGATATGGGGCAGATTATTCCAGGTAGACCCGCCACAACAATGACTGCTGATGCACCCTTCGAATTTGTATTGTATCATCTTACACGTTGGAAGTGGAGTACCATAGATACTGAGGTTGAAACATCCTCAGGCATTGTTCCATATATGTATAAGAAGAAGAGTTATGTGAATACCATACAATGGGTTATAGGGCTTGAAACAGTTTTGTTGGCTAGGGATTTGTGGAGAGTCTTCTTAACCACTGATCATCCCAATGGCGGTCCATTCATTGATTACCCAGTGGTTATGGGTTGGCTTTTAAGTGGGAGGGCTAGGGAGGATTTCATGAGGGGTTTAAGTAGAAAAGCATTAAAGAGGTGTGTTCTTCCATCCATTGATAGGGAACTCTCCCTCAAAGAATTATTAATTATGACTAGGGCTTCCCCAGCGAAATTCTTGGGTTTAGAAAGGTTTAAGGGTCATTTAGGTATTGGTGCTGATGCTGATATAGCCATATACGACATTAACCCAAAGGGCATGGATCTAAGCAGAGATTATGAGAGGGTTGTGAAAGCGTTTAGAAGAGCATATATGACTATAAAGGGTGGTGAAATCGTTGTTAGGGATGGTGAAATTGTTAAAACAATTTATGGTAGAAGCTTTTACGTTAAGCCTGAGATCCCTGAAGATATTATGAAGGAGGTTTATGAGAGATTGAAACCCATGTTTAAACAATACTATTCCATAGCCCTTGAAAACTTCATCATAAATGAGTATGAGTTGAAGAATCCCTCAAAGATCGTGGTGAAAACCCATTTGAGGTGATGATTATGAGTGTCACAACATACATCCTCAAATTGAAGAATCCATCAATAGTTCCAATAGATTCAAGAAATATTTCACCAGATAAATTTGCTGGGAAAAGTTTAGAGGAGATTGAGAAGCTTAAGGTTCTCGAAGGTGGTAGAGAGACTGTAATTGGAGACCTATTTGAATTAGAGGGGCCTGATGTGGCTCCAAAGGAATCTGGTAATATTGAAATCATAGTTGAGGGTAGTAGTACTGGTAAATTGAGGTATTTGGGTTATAAGATGGGTGGTGGCAAAATTATTGTTAAAGGTGATGCTGGACACTTCACCGGTTACAAGATGTCCAATGGTTCAATAATTGTTGAGGGTAAGGCTGGAAACTATGTGGGTGCAAAGATGAAGGGTGGAATTATAGAGGTTTCAAAGGATTGTGGTGATTGTATTGGTGGTAAGCTTCCAGGTGAAAAGCTTGGTAAGGGTATGTCTGGAGGTTCCATAATTGTTCATGGTAATGCTGGTTCACAGGTGGGTGTAGGTATGAAGGGTGGGAGAATATTGATTGATGGTGATGCCGGAATGTTGTGCGGCTCATATATGATGGGTGGCACCATAATAATTCGTGGTGGATGTGGACTCTATTCCGGAGCCAGAATGACTGCTGGAAGAATCATTATAGGTGGAGTTGTTGAAGGCATCCTCCCAAGTTTTTATGCTGATTCCATAGTTCCCTCAGTTAAGGTTAGAGATGTGGCATTTATGAAGCCCTTCATGATATTCATAGCTGATGCTGTTGTCGGTGGGCGGGGAACACTATATATATCCATTGAAGAAAATAGAGAATTGGTTGAACCATATATGGAGATTGTGACCGGGGTGTTGGAGATTGAGTAAACCCATGAATAAACTGTCAGTTGACATATTGATGGATGCTCTTAAACGTGAAGGGGAATTGAAAATATCTTCACAGAGTGTTGGTGGAGCCACAATTGTGGATATGG
>JAWBOZ010000066.1:0-5112 GCA_038825625.1 Methanomethylicia archaeon
CGATGAGTATTGGTATGAAAGCTATATGGTTTACAAGTGATGATAAATTTCAATATGAGTGGAAGGCTTGTGATTTTAAATCTATTTTTAATATTCTTTTGAGTTTAGTCCATTAATCTTCTTTAAGCCTTTTGCTTAGTGTTTCTGGTAGTAGTAATATTGGTATTGAGAATATTAATCTTGATAAGAAACTTAACATCATAGCTTCTCTAAGCCCAACCCAGGAAGCTATTTCCCCACCCATATACTGTCCTAAAGCTTGTGAAACCCCCGTACTTGTATTGTATATTGCAATCAATGTCGCTCTATTCTCTCTATCCGGTATTGTGTCTAACAGATATATTCCCGGAATTATGTTTATTGCAGATCCAAATATGCTTCCAATGGTATTTAGTATTAAGAGTTGAACATAATTCTGACTTATGGCATATGCTAATGACCATATTGAAGTTGATGCACATGCCATCACAAGTAGATTTCTCCTCCCAATTCTATCGGCGAGATTTCCCCATATGGGCATCATAGCCATCTGCCCTATACTTCCAAGTACTGATAATATTGCTATTTCAGTTTTCGTTAAATTATATATCCTCACTTGTGTTATTGAGAATAATGGCCATGAAACTGACATAACCCCCCACCATATAATGCTCATAATCAAGAATCTCCTATACTCCTTCGTCATATTCCTTTTTAATGGCTTTTTCACATCTCTTTCCAAGTTTTCAGAATCTCTTTTCTCATGTATCATTAATATTGGTATTACTGCAAATATTGTAAATATTACGGAAATTATTATTGTTGATGTATAGCCATATAGGTCCATTAATGGGCCAACCATTATCCCTGAAATTATTGAACCTAATCCTCCAATTAATTCAATTGTTCCAATGGTTTTACCTCTCCCACTTTTGATAGTCATATCTCCTATAAGTGCTTGCCAA
The DNA here is from genome assembly GCA_038825625.1 of Methanomethylicia archaeon. Taxonomy (GTDB): domain Archaea; phylum Thermoproteota; class Methanomethylicia; order Culexarchaeales; family Culexarchaeaceae; genus JAWBOZ01. Next base: position 945 of record JAWBOZ010000066.1, read on the forward strand.
CATGTGTATGCTCCACTCCAGAAACTCCATAAAATTATTAATGTTATCAAATATTGCGGATAAGTTTTTAATGTAAATGTTAATGCTATCATTAATCCAGATAATACTTCACCTAAAGCTGTGAAATATTTTCTAACCCCTTTGAGATCGCTCAAATATCCCCATAGCGGCTGTGTAGCTTGCGTTATTATTGTTGATATTGCCCCTATAATTCCAAATTCATTTGGATTTAAACCTATAACTTCTGCAGCATATACACCACTATAATTCATATTTATATTCATCAGTGCTCTGTTAAAGAAACTATAAGCCATCAATACTCTACTGGCACTATTTTCATCATTTTTCTCAGCCATATCCCTCACTTTTGCACTCAAGAATAATTATGACTCTACTTTAATAATGTTTATTTTTTATAATCGTTTAGAATAAATGTTACCATAATATGGATTATTAAATTTATTTTACTATTGTTTAGAACTCTGTTACTCCTGTGAATAGGAATTTACCTATTTTTAGTGGTGGTACTACAACGCTACTGTTTATCACACCCAAAACTCTAACTTCCTTTCCCACAAGATCTAACGTTCCATAACCTTTTAGTAAGCTGTCTGTAAATCTGAGGTTCTTCACTGGATACTTTACTTCTCCATTTTCAATGTACCATGTACCGTTTCTCGTCATTCCAGTTATGGTTATTGTTTTTGCGTGTACTGTTCTAACATAGTGGAAGTATGTTACTAGTATACCCCTCTTTGTTTCCTTTATCATTTCCTCTTTCGTCGCATCGCCGGGTTTTATGAATAGATGTGAAGGCATTGGTGCAAATCTACCTGAATGTCCAGTGGATTTCTTCCCCTCCTTATGTGCTGTTAAGCTATCATATACCAATCCCTTTGGGACTCCGTTTTCAACTAATATAACCTTCTTCTTTGGGACTCCTTCAGCATCGAATGGTACAGCCATACCCCTCTTATCTGTTCCATCATCCCATAACGTAAATTTATCATCCATAACCTTCTTTCCCATAACGTCATTCATGAAGCTTATACCATTTTGATATGCTTCTGCACTAAATCCTTGTGCTGTATATGCTAGTGCTGTCTGAACTGCATATGGTTCCAATATTACTTCATATTCCCCTGGTTCTATTGAAATTGGGTTTAAGCTTTTAACAGCTCTTTCAGCAGCTTCAATTCCAAGGGACTCTGGATTTATATTCTTAACATTTCTTGAAATATCTTCACTATATCCATATCCTTCTGAACTTCCATTCTTAGCTATTACTGTCACATTTACATCTGCTGCTGTTAGTCTTGCATAAGCGTTTATTCCAAGCGAATTTACTATGCAATATTCATTTGTTGTTGTTGTTAGTGCTCCTGAAACTGAATCAACTTTTGGTGATGTTGAATGTGCTGAATCTATTATTGATTTAACTATTTCCGCTCTCCTCTTGGCTGTGCATTCAGCTGTTTCCCTAACGTATAAGCCAGTTATTCTTGATATTGGTTCCGGTTCTGGTAATTTTATAAAGTCTGGGTTTTCCTCAGCTATTTTAGCCATTTTAAATCCAGTTTCTACGAGATTTTTTATTGCTTCATCTGTTACATCGTTAACAACAACATTCCCTATCCTTTTACCCAAAATAAATTTCAACATTAATGTTACTGTTCTTTCACCAACATTCTGGTGTATAATGGAATTGGCGAATCTTGTTAAGTAGTTTAAACTATTTAATAGTGTAACTTCCACTTGTGTGGCTCCAGCATTTAAAGCTTCTTTAACAACTTTGTTGGTTATTTCAATACATACATCTTTTCCTAAACTCATCTTCTAACACCTCCAAATACTCTTATATTCCTAAATCTTGCAGGAGCTGTTCCATGGCCAACATACATCATTTGTCCAGGTTGCCCTTTACCGCAATTTGGTGTTCCATACATTTTCCAATATTTTGGTTTACCTATAGCATCGCAATTACCCCAAAACTCATATGTTATTCCAGTATAAACAGCATTTTTAACCAGTTCCTTCATTTCTCCATTTTCAATTAAGTATGCTATTTGCGTTCCAAATTGGAAGTTTAATCTCTTATCATCTATACTCCAACTTCTATTTGTTTCCATATATATTCCATTCTTTGTTTCTCTTACTAATTCTTCAAAGTCCCAATCTCCTGGTTCAAGATTTATATTTGTCATCCTAACTATTGGTATTCTATTCCATCCTGACGCTCTTGCAGCTCCAGTACTTTCTAACTCAAGTTCTCCAGCATATGTTCTATCACTTAAATAGTTTACAAATATTCCCTCCCTTATCAGGTATACTCTTTGCGCCGGGACTCCCTCGTCATCATATTTAAATGTTCCAAGACCCCCAGGGCATGTTGCATCAGCCACCAAATTAACTATTTTACTACCATACCTAAACTTTCCAAGTTTGTCTGGTGTTAAGAAGCTTGTTCCAGCATATGCTGCTTCAGCTCCCAATGCTCTATCAAGTTCTGTGGGATGTCCACATGATTCATGTATTTGTAATGCTAATTGGCTTCCACCAATTATAACATTAGTAATCATCTCTGGACAATTCCTTGCTTGCAATAATTGTATTGCTTCTTTAGCGCTTTGCTCAGATTTTTCAGATAATTCTGTTGCTTCTATTATTTCGTATCCTCCAGAATTATAGTTTCTTCCATCAAAAGATCTATCTTGCATATCTCCATAACCCACTGCTATAGCTGTTTGTGATGCTCCACACCATGTTATTTCCTGCGTTATATATGCACCTTCTGTACTTGCAAAGATTTTATTCTCTCTTCGTGCTTGCATTGTTGATGATGCAACTCTTATTTCTCCACCTACTGTCATCGCCCTCTTATCACTTTCAATTAATAGTTTTATCTTTTCTTCCAATGGTACTTTGAATGGATCTTTATTATATGGTGTTTTGTAACTGTCTTTTACTGGTTTTACTGGTGCTAGTTTTACAGGTTTCTTTTTTACCATAGCACTAGCTTTTGCTATTTTCACAGCTTCCTTCGCCACTTTCTCAGCTTCTGTAGGTGTTATTTCATAGGTGCTGTGAAAACCCCAAGCTCCATTGGCTAAGGCTCTAACTCCTATTCCTTTACTTCTCCCTAAAATCAAATTTCTTATTTTTGCATTTCTAGTAGTTATGTTTTCCGTTATTATCTCTACAATTCTCACATCAGCATAAGTTGCTCCGTTAGCTAATGCTGTTTCTAAAGCTTTATTAATAATTTCCTCCACCCTTTTTCACCTTATTATGAATTATTATTTATTCTATGTATCAAAATATAAATAAATCTAATTATTTTAGAATTGATGGTTTCATTATTTCATTGTGGTTTCTGGTGTTATATACTTTAAAACGGTTTATCATGTATTCTTTTAGATTCATAAGTCATCTTTCCATACATATTGGTATTATTTTCTGTTTGTAAAATAATTTTTAATTCGCCTACTTTCCTCTTTGATCACTATTTTATATTATTAGTATCATGTATGCGACTTTACTATAATAGGAAATTATTTATTCATCATTTTATTTTGAATTCTCGGGGCCTCATCCTTGAAGTTTAAGGGTATATTCAAATTGCTCTTTGGACCTGTAATATTCTTACTCTTATTTATAATTCCACCATTGCCAATGGTTTATGATGCTAGTTTAATTGCTGGGGCACCTATGCCTAAAGCTCCTCAAATAGCCCTTGGTGGTATGATTTGGATTGCTTCTTGGTGGATTTTCGAAGTTGTTCCACTTGGTGTTTCTTCTCTCTTAGCTCCATTAATCTTTTCACTCTTAAGCTTTGTTTCATGGCAGGATTCCCTTACATCATTTATGGATAGTATTATTTGGGTTTTTATAGGTGGTTTTGCTTTGGCTAGAGCTTTTCAAGTCTGGGATTTAGATAAGAGAATTGCATTTAAGCTTTCCAATATTTATAAAGGTGAAAACCCCTTACTCTCTGCATTTTTTATAGCTTGTTTGCCAGCTTTCATATTAACTATTACTGGTTCCATTACTGCTTCCACCGCCATTGTTTATCCAATAGTTGCAGCTTACCTTTCATCTATGGGTTTTGTGAGAGGAAGTTCTTTTGCTGAAGCTACAATGTTATCTCTTGCCCAAGCTTCTACAGCAG
>JAWBOZ010000067.1:0-5035 GCA_038825625.1 Methanomethylicia archaeon
CCCTTCCCACCACATTCAGACCTAACATTAATGCCAGCATCCCTAGCAGCCTCTAAAACAGTTAAACCACGCTTCACATGAATCCTTCTACCTTCAGGTTCAAAAATAACATTCAAATCATGCACATAGAAATTTCAAAAAAATAACTATATAAGGGTAATCATAAATTCTGGAAGAAGTTAAATATGTTTGAAGTCTAAATATGAATTAATGTTGGAACCATCATATCTATATCTAATAAAAAATCTTAGAGGAATAATTTACACATCAAAAGAATTACCCATAGAAAATGAAGTTAAATGGCTTAAAAGGAAATTCAAATATAGAGAGCTAGGAATATCTGAAACACTAGATACAGAGAAGAAGTGGAGAAACCTAACAATTCTACCTAAAATTGTTGAAGATCCCACACTGGATTCAATTCTACAAGCTTCAAAACACATATGTCCACTCATAATATTAAAGGAGGAAAGTTTAAAGGATTTCAAAGATTCCATAATCGCAAAAATTAAAACAAAAAATAAACTCAATGACAAAGATCTAAAATTCAATCTAAGATTAGTTAACTACTCCATAACAGACTTCTACCTAAAATCAATAGAATTAGCAATAAAATCAAACATGGATGAAAGAAGGAAATTAGTGGAGAAGGATTTGAAAAGATTCTGGAGGATAAAGAGAGATGAAGCTGGAAAAACATTAATCACCTACATAGACCCACTCCTAATGGAAAAGAACATAAGCAATCCAATATACATGAGTATAATACCATGCTTAATCCTAGACCTAAATAAATAGAAATAGAAGGGTTAAAGTAGTTTTCTAAGATTATCAATTTCACCCCTCAAGCTCTCCAACTCCACAGCTGTAGAAGAAAACTTTTCCACAATCTCATTAATGTTTGGAATAAGTCCTGGCGGTAAATAATCAATCTTCTGCTTCAAACCTTTAACATAATTGATTAACCTCAATAAGCTATTAGAAAACTTCTCTAGAATAGTGGCGTAATCCTTTGAAGGTGAAGTTTTCATAGCTTCAACCATCCTTAACATATTATTTACTTCATTAATCCATTCATTGAAATCCATACCAGTACCAGACTTAAAATCGCTTATAGCATAATAACGTATATATGCTGGCAAAGACTCAAACATGCTCTTCGTATATTCCATATTCATTTTTAACCTTTCCAAACCTCTAAGTACAGAATCAATGGACATAACCATCAAAGTAAATTATGTTTATACAGGATAAAAGTTTTTAGATTGGTTTAAATGATGGCTCCTTCGGCTTCATCTTCAAATCCTTTGGAATATTCACAGCCCTAACAATATTCTGCGCATTAATAATATATATTGGTGAACCATCCGGATTATACTTCTTCAACCTCTTAACCCCAATCAATACAAGCTTCACCTTCAATGTTGTTCCATCCTTAAGTTTATATACATTCCAATGCTCTTCAACCTCTTCAAAATCCACATCTTCACCCTCAATAATATCCTCAGGAATTATAGGTGTAGACATAAACATTCTAAACCCATAAAAAATGGTTACATACAAACAAATATAGATTTAGATTTATCACATAAATAACATAGACTTTTTAAGCCTCTCTTCAAACTCCACCCAAGATTTTATTGGTGTTGGATGAAGAATAAATGGTCTTATAACCTTCATATCCTTTAAACCAACCCCAGTCAATACACAAACAACACTAGTATCACTATGGAGGAGGTCCATATTCAAAAGCTTCTTCAAAGCAGCTATGGAAGCCGCTGAAGCAGGCTCCACAAACAAACCCTCCAAAATTGCAATCATCTTCTGAGCCTCAGAAATCTCCTGATCAGAAACAGATACAGCAATACCATTATATTCACGAAGTATCCTTAAAACCCTATTACCACTAGCCAGAGCTGGATTTGGATTAGATATGGAGTGAGCAATGGTTTCTGGATTAACCCAAGCCTTCAAATCACCACCACTCTTAAAAGCTTCAACAATGGGTGCACAACCCTCACTCTGAACACAAACCATCCTAGGAAGCTTATCAATTAAACCCAAAATATAAAACTCCATAAATCCCTTCCAAATAGCACTAAAATTACCACCACTACTAGTGGGAACAACAACGAAATCTGGAACCCTCCAATTCAATTGCTCACAAATCTCAAAGGCAACGGTCTTCTGACCCTCAACCCTAAATGGACTATCGGAATGAACAAGAAAGACATTATAATTTGAAGACATTTCAAAAGACATCTTATAAAGCTCAGGATAAGGCAAATCCACAGAGAAAACCATTGGATCATAATATAGGACCTGTAAAAGCTTCTCCATGGGGGTGCCGTGAGGAACAAGAATTATACACTTCAAACCAGCCTTATTAGCATAGGCTGATAAAGATGCAGCCATATTACCAGTGGATGCACAACCAACAAACCTAGCCTTAACCTCCAAAGCTTTAGAAACACCAACACTAGAACCCCTATCCTTAAAAGAACCAGTGGGATTCCTACCCTCATCCTTCAAAAATAAACTTCTAAAACCAAAAACCCTAGCAATCCTAAACCCACCTAAAAGTGGAGAACCACCCTCACCAAGAGAAACAATATCACCCTTCACTGGGAGAAGAACCCTATAACGCCACAAACCCTCACCCACAAAAGACCTCCTATCCAAAAATTTCCTCAAAGAATCATAATCATAAACAACCTCCAAAGGCTCATTACAATCAAAACACCTAAAAGAATATCCATCCAAAGGAAACTCCCTACCACACTTAACACACCTCAAACACAAAGCATAAGCCAAACCAACCCACCCTAAACACACATAAATATGAAAAATAAAGATTTAAATCATTACCAAATAGGGGAGGAATATTAAAATTAATCTTCACTTTTGATCAAGATACCCTTATAAACAGTAATCCATACACAATTGTAAATTCTCCTCATTAGGTAATGATACTAGAAAATATGAAACCTTATTCTCAATCATAATAGCTCAACACCATACATTATGATGAGTATTTATTTATAAAGTCCATCTTAAACCATGAATGTTAAATTTTGTTTGGTATATAATTTATTACGGTGTTTTTATGGTTGACTTAATTATTCGTAACGGCTTTTTATTAACTATGAAGGGAGATGGTGTCGGCCTCATTGAAGATGGTGCTGTGGCTGTGGAGGATGGTAAGATTGTTGCTGTGGGTAAGACTTCTGATGTTGAGTTTAGGGTTGGTGGTGCTGAGGAGAGGATTGATGCTCGTGGTATGGTTGTTATGCCTGGGCTTGTTAATGCTCATGTTCATAGTTATATGACTATAGCTAGGGGTGAATGTCAAGATGTTCCTGAGATTGAGTGGATGATTAAAACTGTTTCTCCATTTACGAAGCATTTAAATTCTGATTTGGCTGTGAAGTCTGCTAGGCTTACAATTTTGGAGGGTTTGAAAACTGGGACCACATTGTTTGCTGATTATGGCCCATATATGATGGATATTAATGATGAGGTTCATTCTAAGATGGGTTGTAGAGCATTTACATGTATGCCTATAAGCGAAGTTAAGGGGCTTACTGGTCAGGATCCATATAAACCTTATGATTTGGATAGGGAGCTTGGTGAGAAGAGGATTAATGAAGCATTGGAATTGGTTAAAAGGTGGCATAATTGGGGTGATGGTAGGATTAGATGTTGTTTTGGCCCTGTGGCAGCGGATATGTTGAGTACGGAAACTTTGTTGAGGATTAAAGATTTGGCTGAAGAGTATGATCTATTGATGCATTTCCATATGGCTCAGGGTGGTAGAGAAGCCATACAAATAAGACTGAAATACAATACCACCACAGTTAGATATTTGGATGATGTAGGTTTTTTGTGCAATAGGGTTATTGGTGTTCATTGTCATGGTGCAAGTGATGATGAATTGAAAATATTGGCTCAGAGGGGTGTTAGAATGGTTAGCTGCCCCACATCCATAGCATTGATTGATGGATTGATTTCACCATTAAATCAGTATATTCAAAGTGGGGGTAAATATGTTGGTATAGGAACCGACCAAGCTAATGGTAATAATTCGGTTAATATGTTTATTGAGATGAAGATGGCGGCAATACTAAACAAAATTAGACATACAGACCCAACAATTCTACCAGCATGGAAAATACTTAGAATTGCAACCATTGAAGGAGCTAGATGTCTAGGGTTTGATGATGTGGTTGGATCATTGGAGGAGGGTAGGAGGGCTGATATAATTATTGTAAATTTGAAGAAGCCAAATCTAACTCCAATAATACTTAACCCAGTTAGAAATATAGTTTTCAACTTGGTTTATAGTGCAAATGGAAGTGAGGTGGAATATGTGATAGTTAATGGAGAAATACTTGTAGATAAAGGTAGATACATAAAGATGAATGAAGAAAGAATTATTGATGAAGCTCAAAAAGCTTCAGAAAAGCTAATGGAAATGGGATGTGAAGACTACATCAAATCAAACCCACTAATATTGAAATATGCAAAAGAAAACTTGATTTGAAAAACTCACCATCAATTTATTTAACTTTTCCGCCAGTGAGTTTATTTCTTGCTCAACTTTTGCCGCATACGTGTTCTCAGAGTTGCTAATAAACTCAAAAGTCACGTTCATTGTTTGGTTAGTCCGGGAATCTACTTCAGTGAAAAGTTGCGTGTTGCGGTCGATAGCAGCATTAATTACATTTGAAACTGACATTTTTGTCTGGTCCACTGTATTGCGGTACTCTTGAATATGCATGTCTCTATAACGTGCCACTTCCTCAACCATTTGGGATACTACAGTGTCTTGTGATGAGATAACTTCCTCTCTAACCTGTTGCATTGATTTTGTTAAATTGTCAGCATAAAGAATAACTTTTCCTTTTACATTTCTTGCTGCTCTGCCCATTGTCTGGATTAAAGAAGTCTGGGAACGCAAAAATCCTTCTTTGTCAGCATCCAGAATCGCTACAAGAGATACCTCTGGAAGGTCAAGTCCTTCTCTTAAAAGATT
>JAWBOZ010000068.1:0-5025 GCA_038825625.1 Methanomethylicia archaeon
CAGCCTCTATTAATACTCCATGTTTTTCAGCAAGCTCCCTAAGTGTTACAATGGATTTTTCTACATTAAGCTTCAGCTCCATAGTTTGTTTTTTCACTTCAGCTTCAGCATAGGGTTTAAGGATTTCTATAACACGTATTGTGGGAATCTTCTCCTTATATTGGATTATGTGGATATTTGGGTTTGAAGCTTTTAGGCTTGTAAGTTTATCGCATACAAGTTCTTCATTAACAGCTACTATGAAGGGTATATTTCTAATCTTAGCGAGCTTTTCAATTTTGCGGCGCATATACTCCTTTGTCCAGAAGCCTACGATCTCCATTAAGATGCGGGTTCTTCCAAGTTGAAGGGTAAAGTCTGGAATCATTATTGATGCTCCAACTTCAACTGGTTCAGCCTCACGTTTAATGATCCAGGGTAGGCCTAAACTCCTGAATTGGGTAGCGAACTCCTCTTCAATCATGCTATCATACCTCTCTTCTACAAATATCTCTGGGAAAATCCAGCCATACCTAGAGCCATCCAATGTGAAGTTAAATAGTTTATTCCCCCTCAAAATCTTCGCTTCAATCTGCCAAGGCTTACCCATAAATATCTCTGGGAGAATTTTTGCAAGGGCTGTGCCATAGCGCCTCGTTAACTTGAAAAGTGAAATGGGTCCATCAACTCTAACCATAAACTGGCCGTTCCGCTTCTCAACCATATACATTAAACCATGATATTTTATAGCTCTAAATATCCTCTGCCAATTCCCAGAAGCTGTAAACACCATTTCCGTTGCATGGAAAAGAAGTGTTTGAGTTAGGCTAAGGTTATACTCCTTTAAAAGCTCAATTGGACTTATCTTAGGTACTGATTCAAGGATCATTTCAGTTTCAAGATCAGCATACATGGAAGCTTCAAGTTGCTCAACTGAAATATTAAACTTGGAAGCTACAAGCTCAAATATGCGTTGCTTATCCTCCAAGTCTACTGGATAACCTCTCTTAGAAGCTTCGCTGAAAAGTGTGTGTCTAGCTTCTAACGGGTTGATAGTTGTCTTTGAGGTAAAGGTGCATTTACGCTCTATTAATGCTGATAAACCTCTAATAAACTTAAAGCTTCCATAAGCGTCTTCAAGTTCAGCAATTCTTCCTCGAAGTTCACCCCTACTTAATCCAACATTCTCTAAATAAACTTTTATAACAGCTTCAGCAGCTGAAAAATCTCCCCTATCAAGCTTTGAGTACTTTGGTCTAACATTATTTTGCCAACGAATAATAGATAAAAGTTCGGATGGAAGCATGTATGGTCACCTTAGCTCACTGACCTTCCTCCTTCTACGACGACTTATCTCCATCTCCTTAGTTTCCCTAGAGATAACTTCAATTAGGAGGGCTACCTTACCCTCACGTTTCCTAAGTAGTCTTCCAAGGCGCTGTATATGTTGACGTGGACTCCCAGTTCCACTAAGAACTATACCCCTTTCCGCATCTGGTACATCCAGTCCCTCATCCAATACCTGACTTGTCACTATGACGCGGTATTCGCCATTCTTAAACTTAGATAGTATCAAACGTCTCTCAGCATCAGGAGTCTTATGGGTTATTGCTGGAATGAAGAAGCGCTTACTTATAGCATAAACCAAACTGTTATGAAGTGTGAAAATAATTGTCTTCTCATTTGAAGCCTTAAGTTGTTGAGCGAGGAATTGCATTTTCGCCTCTGAATTAAGTGCTATCTTAAGAGCCTTATTCCTCGCTAAGAGAGCTTCACGTGCCTCGGGATCAAAAGCTGAAAGTTTTATGAGCCTCCGAAAATCTTCTTCACTCTTCATCTCCATATTGTGTATTGCAAGGTAAGCCTTATATATATCCCAATACCTTTCATATTCAACCTTTTCTTCTGGCATCAATTCCACAAAAACCTTCTTATGTTCATATGGTGCCACATACTCACCAGTCAATTCTTCATGGCCAATCTCATAGACTACTCCCCCAATAAGGCGTGGTGCATCTAGATGACGCATATCCACTCTATGAAGTGTACTTGTTAAACCAAGCCTAAATGGTGCAGCAATCATCTCAGCAGCTTGGCTATATCCAGGTGCAAAAATGTGATGTACTTCATCTGCTATTAGTAATCCAAACTTATCACCAATTTCCTCAGCATGTATGTAAGCTGAATCATATGTTGAAACCGTCACCCACGATATTTCATGTCTACCCCCACCTAAAACGCCAGCTTCAATTCCAAGCATCTCCTTCAAACGTTCAACCCATTGATCTACGAGAGCTAAAGTAGGCACAAGAATCAGCGTTGACTGCTTAAGTTCCTCAATAGCCTTAAGTCCAATGAAGGTTTTACCTCCAGCCGTAGCTATGCAAACAATACCCCTCCCATCATTCTCCATCCAACGCTTGAAAGCTTCATACTGATAGGGGTAAAGTTCAACACTTCCAGTTATATGTAGAACAGGTGGAGTATTCAAAACATGATCCTCAAAGGGTATACAATTTCTCTGAAGATACTTAAGAATATCACTGTAGAAGCAAGCCGGCGCCCTATAAGCTCTAATACGTGGATCCCACTGGCCATATGGCGTCGAAACACTACCCTCAATCACAATAGTACCCTTTGAATATACAAGTCTAACAAACAAGACTAAATCCACTTAAAAATTAACGTAGGCAATTAAAAGGATATCGCTTATTACAAACACAACTAAACATCTTTATGACTATTTCTCCACTCTTAATATTTAGATACATGTAATGAGCAACTTCCAGGTGAACCTATAAAACCATGTCTCCTAAGCAGAAACATTATGATTGGTAGTATAATTAGAAGCATCATAATAATCATAAAGATTAAACCTCCAGTTGATAAGTATCCGTAGATTATAAGTCCTATACTCATTAGTAATGTTCCTATATCCATGAATATCCTCGTTTTATGCTCTATTGGAATATACTTCATTGATAGCAAATTTATTCCAGTAAGAACAAATAGAATTCCAACGATCATTGAAGCAATATTACCATCAATATAGTATGCTGTGGATATGGTTGCACCTACAATAAGATACCCAATGCCAATTTTCCATGATCTTTCTATACCCATAATCAATAATTTATCTAACTTAGAAACTTAAATCCATTTTCTCTTCTCCATTTCACTTATTTTATTTATTCTTCTTTGATGTCTATCTCCCTCAAACTTCTCATTTAGCCATAATTTAATCCATCTTACCACATCCTCAACTTTCATGGTTCTTTCACCTAAACATATCACATTCGCATAATTATGTCTCTTAGCCAGTATTGCTGCCTCATCTGAATATACCAATGCTGCTCTTATCCCTGGAATTTTGTTTGCAGCTATACTCATACCAATACCTGTCCCACAAATCAATATGCCGCAATCCACTTCGTTATTAATAATTTTTTCACAAACCTTCTCCGCCATATCTGGATAATCAACTGGTTCTTCACTACTTACGCCAACATCAATAAACTCTATCTCCCCACCTAAAGCATTCAGTATCTCTATTTTAAGTTTGAATCCAGCATGATCACATCCTATTGCAATCTTCACATATTCTAAAAACACTTTACAACATAAATATCTATCACTTTCAAGTTAATGTTTAAATATGGTTTTCAATTAGATTATAATAGATGAAAGATAATGAAGAAGAAAATTATAATTAAGGGGGAGAAAGTTCAAGAGGTTGGCTACAGATTGTTTCTTCTAGATGTTGCAGAAGAATTTGGTTTAAGCGGCTTTCAGGCTAGGAATGTAAAAGATTATGTTGAATTTATAGTTGAAGGTGCTGATGAGAAAGTTTCCAAATTTATAACTTTTGCTAAAGAGAATTACCCAACATTTGCTAAGGTAAATGAAATTATTGAAGAGGATTATGTAGGGGAAGTTCTATCTATAGATAGATTTTATCATAAATTTAGTATAGATCAATTGGTGAAAATTGTTGATATTGGAATCAATATGGTTGGAAGACAAGATGAAATGTTGAAGAAGCAAGATTTTATGTTAATAAAACAAGATAACACAATAAATAAACTTGGTGAAATAACAAATAAACTAGATGAAACAATAAATAAAATAGATGAAGTAACAAATAAAATAGATGAAACAACGATGGAAATTAGGAATCTTAGACAAGATTTAAAAAGCTTTATTGATGAAAGATTAACAAAAAATTGAAAGGGAAATAGAATTAATAAAAAGGAAGATAGGATTAATATAGTTTATCTATCATTCAACCCTCTTAAATTCATTTGTGAATTTTGGGAGAATATCATAATTTACTAAATGATTAGTTTATTAAACAATTGAATAGGAGTTTATATGTTCCGTGCGTTTGACCCCTATGATGTACTCTAAATCCAATTAATATAACTCTTCCCCTCCCTCTTTTTGCGTTTATCATGGCTGCTTTTCCCTCAATCTTTCCCCCTCCTATTAGCCATCCACTTTGTAATATCTCTACTTCAATTTCTTTCTCTGGGTATCTAACTATTACTTCATAGTCCTCATTCCTTTCTGTTTGTGATATTGAGAAGACTGGGTTGTTCCAGAAGAATATTAAAGCTTTTTCAGGCATTCCATATCCAAGTTTATGTTTATTATCTACTATGGCATTTAATGTTGAACCTGGACAGAAGAATTCTTTTGGTTGCAAATTTTTCACTACATTTATTATTGGTAACCCAATTCTTTCTATTGCGAAATTGCAAGCATCTCCAATTGTTATAAGTATGCCTCCATTTTCCACAAATTTCTTCAATGCCTCTACACCTTCACTTCCAATTCCACTTCTATATTGCGGAGGATATTTTGGTATTTCTCTTCCGGGAAATCTCTCTTTAAAATATTCCTCCAATTTCTCTCCTGTTATTAATTGTTCCACATCATTTGGTATTATTATTACATCATATTTTTCATTAAGATTCCCCTTCTTTATTTCTTCATCCATTATGGTTTGATATGGGAATTCAAATTCTTCCAGTACATATCTCATCC
>JAWBOZ010000069.1:0-4978 GCA_038825625.1 Methanomethylicia archaeon
CAGCGGATGCTCTCTCTACAACGCATATGGTTTTCCTCATATTTGTTGTTATAGGTAATATTGGTTATTTTGCTAAGAAAAGGAGGGTTTTGAAATGAGTGAGGTAACAACATATTTTGCAGCATTTTGTGGAGTATTCTTTACCCTTGCAGTTTATACATTTCTGTATAAGGAGAATCCATGGTCTAGATTTGCAGAATACGCATTTATAGGAACTGCTGCAGGATATGACATTGCATACTCCTTAGATTGGTTGAGAGGTCAGTGGGAGGGTACATGGTCAACTACAACAAGTGGTACGATAGCATTCATATTTGCAATGCTGGTAAGTTTGTTGTGGTATTTTAGGTTTTCAAAAGGTTTCTTCTGGCTATATAGAATTGCTTTAGCAGTAGTTGTAGGTACTGGTATTGGTTTAGCGTTAAGAACTGTGGTCTTTGCACAATTAATTAATCAGGTTAGAGCCACAGCAGGTTTATCATTTATTGGCGTTGATGCTTGGACAGCATTCAACAACCTTGTTACAGCTTCAATCGTTATATGTGTGCTACTATACTTTATTTTTACTATTAAGCAGGAGGCTGTGTTTTGGAAGCCTATTAATAAGTTTGCTAGGTATGCTATGATGGTTGGCTTTGGATCTGCATATGGATACACAGTACTAACAAGAATGTCCATGTTTATTGGACGTGCACAATTCCTATTAGGCATCCCTCCCTACGCACCTGAAAATAAAATGTTCTTCCCATGGATCGTATTATTACTTTTAGCAACACTTTTAGGATACGACTACTACAAGAAAACAAAAACATAAAATCCCATTTTTTTATTTTTTGAAAGATATCTCCATGCTTATTTCATCTAATAGCATCTTTTCTAATTGTTTATATACTTCAGGATCCATAACACCTGACCCAAGCTTAATTCTCCCCGCATCTACATATGTTAAAGCTACTTTGTCTTCTATCTTCACTTCAACTGAGTTTAACGGCATCCCTGTTTCTATGTTGAAGATGTTTATTAAGTTTGGAAACATTACTTTTATTTTATCCCATACATGTATACTCATATATTCGTTTACAAATGTTATTCTGTAAACATCCTTCTTTTCATCTGTTATATCTATAAATCCAACATCAAATCCACCTTTACTAATTAATCTTTTTGCTTTTACCTCCCCAACGCAAATTATTTCACCATTTAACATGCCCATCACTGCTTCTATTTTCTCATATGGCTTCTTAGTGTTGATTAGCACTTCACCTATTTCATAGGCTTGTTTTATCGCTCTCTTTGCACCATTTTTAGCTAGATAACTTATCTTTACTGGATTTCTTGCAACAGCTACACTTCCTCCAGCTTCTACTGAGAATTGCCTAATAATTTTACTTGTGGTTTCTATATCTCCCTTAACCACTATTTCCAAGTTTTTATCTCCTCCAGCAGCTGATTGAATTGATGTATAATCCTTTATCTTATGTAATCCAATGGCACCCATCACCGCTGTGGGGTGTGCTCTTCCATCGCATGGGCAGTCTATTATTGGTTTATTATATATTGAGGCTTGAATCCATCCATGCGTAATTGCCATGGGTCCACATTCGCTACTGATAAAACCGTCAATTTTCACATCAAAATTTTCCATTAATTGTATTGTTCTTATATGATGGTATGGAAGCACTCTACCTTTAGATTGAACACCCACAACTGATATGGTTACAGCAATATTATCTTCATCCATTTCTTCAATATCCATTAGTTTTATTGGTGAAATCTGTGTCGCTAACTTGCCATTCTCAACACCATCCTTTATGCTTCCCCCTCCACCACTACCGAGAATTGATCCACCATAAACATATTTCTCCACATCTTCAAACCTTATTATCACCAAATCATAAACCCTCCACAACTTAATATTATCAATAACGATTAAACTTAACTATTTTTGCTTCTGGAATTATCTTCCTAACTTCTTCTATTACTTTTTCACTATCATCCCATATCTCTATTATATTATATCCTTCCCTCCTCAATCCCTCAATAATACTCTTCTTAAATATGAAATCCCTTCTCACATCACTTTTCCTCCTAAAGTATATTTTATCATATGGCACCCCCCATGACTTCAATTGTTTTAGTGTTTCATCTTTCTGCATGTCTTCTCTTCTACCGGTAATTATCACTATTGTTACCCCTTTCTCCTTAAGTTTTCTCATGTAATCTATTGTTTCAGTTATTGGTTTGTCCAATTGAAGCATTTCTGAACTTAGAAACTTCTCCCAAAACTTCTCCTTCTCCACTCTTGATAATTCTTCGGGTTTCTTCTTCCCAAAGGCCTCTAATATTCTTCTTAATCTTTCAGATATATCAGCTATTACTCCATCTAAATCGAATATTGATATATCCATAATTTACACATCAAAGTTATGAACAAGAATACTTAAATATGTGGTAAATAAAAAGTGTGTTTATATTGTGAATATTGGTATTGCTTTTGAAAGCACCTTATCTCCTCTATATTCCGGTAGCAGCATTGGCGCCCTCCTATCTTTAGGTACACCTATCTTTTCAAGTTCTTGTCTATATCTTATTATATGGTTTAAGGTTAATTTTCCAGGTGAAGCTCCACTTTTCACATATTTTGCTGCTGATATTCCAGCTCTTCTACCATAAACCGTTACCTCTAAGAGTGAGTTTCCCATAAGTCTATTTTTACCATGAACTCCCCCTGTGGTTTCTCCAGCTGCAAAGAACCCCTCTATAACCTTTCCTTCACCATTTATTACTTGTGCATTCACATTTATGCATACTCCTCCATTCATATAGTGTAGTGTGGGGAATACGAGTATTGGATCCTTTGTTACATCTATTCCAAATCTTGCATACATCCTATATACTGATGATAGATATCTTTTCGTTGCCCCTTCTCCTCTAGTTATATCCACCATTGGTGTATCCAGCCATACCCCCTTAACTCCTGTAGGTGTTGTTACACCCTTATTCCCCTCATAGCATTCCCTTATTATTGCTGATGAAACTGCATCTCTAGTCTCTAATGGATATACAAATTGTTCTCCATCAATATTTACAAGTTGCGCTCCCATGGATCTAACCTTTTCAGTTATTAGTAATCCTAGAATCTGATCTGGGTATGCTGCCCCTGTTGGGTGATATTGTGTTGCATCTAGATCTCTTAGCTTCGCTCCAACTCTATATGCTAATACAACTCCATCCATTGTGGCTCCATAATGGTTTGTTGTAGGGTAGTTTTGTATATGTAGTCTACCGTATCCTCCAGTTGCTAGTATTGTTGCTTTACTCCTAACAACATGGTATTCCTTTGTCTCCATATTCCATAAGACTGCACCAGTAACTCTATCTCCATCATCTTTTAGTAATTCTATTGCTGGTGAGAATTCCAAGATATTTATGCCTCTATTCAATGCTTCATCCATTAATACACGCATTATTTCTAATCCAGTATAGTCTTTTGCTGCATGCATCCTATTTCTAGAAGTTCCTCCACCAGATAATTCTATCATTGTTCCATCATATTGTTTATCAAACATTACACCAGCCTCTTCCAACCACTTTATTATGAATGGTGCATCTGTAACTAATGCTTTAACAAGTTCTGGATCGTTGGTGTATTGTCCTCCGCCCATTATATCTATGAAGTGTCTTGCAGGGCTATCCTCAGGTCTATCTGCTGCCTGTATTCCTCCTTGAGCCATCTTTGTATTTGCATCCCCAAATCTAAGTTTTGTTGCTAACAATATATTTTCTGCAGGCACCCCCTCTATGTTTGCCCATATTGCTGCTGATGCTCCTGCCCCCCCTCCACCTATAATCAGTATATCCATATCATAATCTATTTTGTTTAGATCTATATCCTTTAGATCTATTAATGGATATGCTTCTATTAGGTTTGCTACTTCATGTGGAACCATGAGTCCTGCGCTTGGACCTATTTTCAAAGGCCTCTTTGTACCTTCCTTATAATCTGGATGCCATGTTTTCAATAATTCAGTTTTCTCCTCAGGTGTTAATCTCCTGTACCTTTCTTTCAACCTTTTATCTCTGTTTTCCTCAACAATCTTTATTAATTCTTTCATATATTCTGGATATCCTACTTTTTGAGACATTTCTCATCCCTCCGGACTTTCAATATCCCTACTGTCATAAATCTTCTTGAGTTCAGCAAGGCTCATCCTCACAAGTTTGTTGAGCTCCTCCTCAAATCTTCCTTCGCCCACCTCTTTAACTCTGATTTCTAAGTGTTTTGCTTTTGGAGCTATATATTTACCATATAATCTCCTAACTAGTTGGAATACGTGGTAATGTATTATCTCTGCCGGGCATCTTATACTACATAATCCGCAGGATATGCAGTCAAAACATAGTTCAGCGGCTTTAGCTATATCCCCCCTCTTCATCATCTGTATTGCATCCATTACCTGTAGTTCCTGTGGACATGCTTTTGTGCATGCATTACATGCTACACATCTAGCTATTTCTGGGTATAATGCTAGGACCGTCGTCCCAGTTGGTTTTAATTCCTCAATATTATACCTAATCTTTTCTGCTGGTGAGAATGGTATTTGAACTAAGTACATTCCATCCTGAACTGTGGTTTGACATGCTAATGCTGTATATAATCTATAGTCTCCCTTAAGCCTATATATTGTGGCGCATGCTCCACAGAATCCACCTCTACATCCAGCACCTCTGACATATTGGTATCCAGCATATTCCACAGCCTTCATTATGGTTATACCTGCTGGAACTTCATACTTCTTACCCATAATGTAGATACTCACGGTTTTTGAGCCCGCTTCCCCCATCATTTTCTTTCACCACCAATTACACTATTTAATATTAAAAGTGTTTCTTGCGGTATTTCTCTGTCAAGGTTTAGTGAATATGCGATTAGCTCGGTGACATATATTGTTGGTATATTGAATTTATTTTTAACGAG
>JAWBOZ010000070.1:0-4969 GCA_038825625.1 Methanomethylicia archaeon
ATAGATCTCCTCAGGATATGCATCAAAACCATTTGGTCTAAAAATGTTAGAGCCATCATTATTTTTCCAATACATATCCCACAATTTTTGCTTTTTCTTTTGGTAATATTCATCCCTTTTCAATATAAACACCATTTATCCATGAAAGTAAGATCGATCATATGTATTTAAATTTATTAATCTGATGAAATTATTTAAATGTTTAGAATGCTGATGGAAAGTGGAATTATGGCGCTTCCAAATAAGGTGGAAAAGGTATATTATGATCAGGGTTACAGATTTCTTGGGAAATATAGGCATAGTGCTGTTAAGATTTGCCATTGGACTAAGGAGAGCTTGAGAGCTAATAGAGTTTGCTATAAAGAGTTATGGTATCCACCGGTTCAAAGCCATAGATGTATGGAGATGACTCCATACCTTGGATGCAATTGCCACTGCTTATATTGTTGGAGAACACATTCTGGAGATAGATCTGAATTATTATGGAGAGAATATCCATTAGATATGGAGAGTTTTGATGAACCTGAAAGAATAGTTGAGGAAGCTATAGAGAGGAGGAAGGAGTTACTGTTTGGATTTAAGGGGAATATGAAGATAGATAGATTGAAATTTGAAGAAGCAATAAGACCTACAATGATGACTATGAGTTTAACTGGTGAACCAACATTATACCCGAAAATATCTGAGTTGATTGTTGAAGCTAGGAGGAGGAATATGATAACAGTTCTAGTGACCAATGGGACACTGCCAGAGGTTATTGAGGAAATTGAGCCCTTACCATTCCAATTATATGTTAGTGTTTCAGCTCCAGACGAAAACATATACAACAAAATAATGAGACCACTATTCAAAGGTGGATGGGAGAAAATGAATAAAACTCTAGAATTGTTCCCAACTCTAAACACTAGGAAGGTTATAAGGCTCACAATGATTAAGGGGTGGAATATGGAGAAACATGATTCATATGCTAAATTGATATGTAAAGCTGAACCAAATTTCGTTGAAGTTAAGGCATATGAATGGGTTGGGGAAAGTAGGAAGAGACTTCCAAGAGCTGCAATGCCATATATGGAGGATATTAGAGGATTTGCAGAAAAACTCTCTGAACTAATTGGATACAAGATTAGGGGGGAATACGAGCCAAGTGGAGTTGTATTATTAGCTTCAAAATAATTAAAAAGCATTATATACGCTAATGAATATATAGGGATATATGAAAATTGTTGAAAACACCCTTAGCCTAATTGGAAATACACCTTTAATCAAACTTAGAAAGATTGCTAGAAATTTAGATGCCAACATTTTTGTTAAATGTGAATTCTTGAATCCTAGTGGAAGTATTAAGGATAGAGTAGCATTTAGAATGATAAGGGATGCTGAAAACAGTGGTAAAATTAAAAGGGATACAATTATTGTTGAAGCCACCAGTGGTAATATGGGTCCGGCATTAGCCTTCGTAAGTGCTGTTAAAGGTTATAGGATTAAATTATATATTCCTCCAAGCTGGACTGGAACATACAATCCAGAGAATAGGATTAAATTGATGAAGATTTTTGGAGCTGAAGTTGAAACCATAAATCTAGATAAATACAGAGATATAATCAAAGATTTATCTAACCAGCAATATGTGGCTGCAGTTTTCGGTTTAGCTATGAAGATATGCTACGATCTAGAGAGTGGAGAGAAGAATTATTGGTGGACTGATCAAATGTCAAATCCAAGCAATACATTAGCACATAAAGAAGGAACTGGAGGAGAAATAATTGAACAATTGAATGGAGAAATTGATGCATTTGTAGCTTCCATTGGTAGTGGAGGAACATTATTAGGAGTATCAGAAGCTTTAAGAGAGAAATCCATTGATGCAAAAATCATAGGTGTCGAACCCACAGATGCAAAGGTCTTGGAGGAATGGGCGGAAACAAGATTCCTAAGCAGATTCCTAGAAGGATTGGGAATGCCTAAGAGGAGATATATTATTGAGGAAATAGTGGATAGAGGTTTACCGGATGAAATTATACATGTAAATCATGAAGAAGCCAGACACATGGCAAACCTATTATGTAGAGAAGAGGGAATATTCTGCGGAATATCTTCAGGAGCAAACGTTTATGCAGCATTAAAAATTGCAAAAACTTTAGGTAAAGGAGCAAACATAGTGACTGTATGTGTAGATAGAAGAGACAGATATCTACCAGAATATCCAAACGAAACCTATGTAATATGAACCTAATTATTGTTTCACTTTTCCAACCCTTTTTATCATGTAGCAGTATATCTTCCACATAATCATCCCAAAACACCATAAGCTAAATGAGGTACATCAATGAATACTATCGAAAAATTAAATCTAAATACCCCTATGTCTATATTTTGTATTTGAGGGAAATGGAGATTTGGGAGAAAATGTTTTTAAATTTAGGGATAGTGTTTATATTATTTGGTTTAGCCCTCATAATAATACCATTAATTATAAGGTATCTTCCATCAATATCCATTGAACGTATACCATGGATAATACTTTGGATCTATCGCAAAGATAACTTCTTCTTTGCAACATCACCAATACTAATAATCATTGGAATAATCTACATGATATGGATACTAATAAAATTAAAGGCATCATATCCACTTTAAACTGTAAGTTAATCTGCAAATTTTCAAAATATAGATAAGAATTTAAATTAATGGAAGCTTTAAACAAGCCTCAATAATGTTTTGTTGAAGGACACCCTAAACATTTATCACATAAGACTTCATAAGGGGTTTCATCAAGACCATATTTGAGAATATAATGAAATTGTTACGTAAAATTTCTGATATTGGAAGAAGATAACTTCTCCTAATACCTTCAAAAGTTCTCAAGATACATTCATTATGGAGAATTGAAAAAGTAGAAGAATACTAGTATTTGAACCATCAAATGGAATACTACTGATAAATTCAACAAAATTATAGCATCAACAATATATCTTAACCATATATAAGAAAGATGCATAGAAATATAATTTAACAATTTAATAGGTTCACAAATACAAACAATTAAAATTTAAAGCATTATTATATATTTGAGGTTTATGGTTGATAGAATTTTTGATCGTGTATTTATTAGGCCTCCAAGCAAAGTTTTTCCTAAATGTGTTTCTAGGAATCCATTTAGGGTTAATGTAAATGTTGATAATGCTAGGAGACAGCATAAAGAGTATGTTAAGACTCTTTTAGATTATGGTGTGGAGATTATTGAATTAGATACGCTTGAGGGATTTCCAGATAGTGTTTTCATTCAAGATACCGCGGTTGTTGGTGCTAAGTCTAATAGGGCTTTGATTGCTAGATTTGGTGAGAATAGTAGGAGAGGTGAGGAGGAGGATGTTGCTCAAAATCTTTTGGATAGAGGTTATGAAATAATGAAGATACATCCCCCGGGAACATTGGAGGGTGGTGACGTTATGGTTACAGATTTAGGTATAATATATGTTGGTTTATCTGAGAGGACCAATATGGAGGGTATAGAGCAAATTAGCAAATGTTTCCAAAATGTTAGTGTCGTTTATGTACCTTTGGAAAGAACTTTCCATCTACTTGGTGGAGTAAATTATCTTGGGAATAAGACCATAATTATCTCTCCAAACCTGGTGGACCTAAAATATTTTGAAGAATTTAAAATGATAATTGTACCTAAGGGGGAGGAATATTCAAGTAATGTGTTATATTTAGGTGATGGTAATGTCCTTATACCTTCAGGATTCCCAAAAACGTATGAGAAACTTAAAGTTGAAGGTTTTAATCCAATTAAGGTGGATGTAAGTGAATTTTGGAAGTGTGATGGAGGAGTAACATGTCTAAACCTACCAATATATAAAACAGTTTAAACAATTTGCAGTTAAAGGTTTATTATATGGAATTTTCATTGGGGCCAGAAAAATATTTGAAGATTTTTTTGACGTTGTGAAATTGGATGGGGAAGTGATAAATATAACTTCTAAACGTTAAGACAATGTTTATATAGTGTATCGATTATGATATCAATAGTGATATCATGTTTGATTGTCATGCACCATTTAAAGATTGGAGAAAGCATATGGCAGTAGTGCCTAAGGGATTTCTAAGATATCAAATACTCAAACTTTTAAATGAAAAACCTCTTTCAGGCTCTGAAATAATGAATGAAATTGAGAGGAGGACTAATGGTTTTTGGAAGCCTAGTCCAGGTTCTGTTTATCCACTTTTATCATGGCTTCAAGATAAAGGTTACATTAAAGAGGCTGAAAGTGAAGAGGCTGGAGTGAAACGTTACACACTCACGGATGAAGGTAGAAAATTCTTTGAGGAACAAAGGATGTTAAGGGATGAGCTTATGAAGAGGGGGAGAATATTTGTTCCACCATTCTTTGGTGATTTATGGTTTAGAATATCATCAAAAGATGCCATTAAGATCAGGATGACTCTAAGTAGATTGATTAAAGCATTTCTAGATTTAGGCGTGACATTGGAGGAAAAATTCTCAGAACAAGCTTTAAATGAAGCTATAAAAGTTTTAGATGAAGCTGCTGTAAGAATTGAGGAAATTAAGGAGAAGATTCTAAGCGGTGGAAAATAATGGAGATTACTAGTTTTGAATCTTAATAAATTAGTTTTATTTTGTTTTAAGTTTGAAAAGACTATTTTATTTTTGTCATTTAATATAAAACCGTCATGTTTGTGAATTAATGTTTCTTTTTTTTCAGTGACAAACTCAACTGATTTTACTATTTTTGAAGCTAAAGAAAGTATTAATTCATTGAAAATTTTTCCCTTAATATTATTATAACATTCGGTTGGGAAATGTGTATAGTAAATATTTTTTTTCGCATATCCAAAAGAATAATCCATAAATGAGCAGTTAATAAAAAGATCTTTACCGGAGACGATTTTTTTTAATTTTATTTCGTCATTCCAAACCTCTTGAAATTTAATATCAGAAAGATTA
>JAWBOZ010000071.1:0-4966 GCA_038825625.1 Methanomethylicia archaeon
GAATCAGGATTAATGCTGAAGAGATAACTCACATGTATATACAACTTAATACTGCTCCTATTTAGATGCTGAAGTAGAAGGGCTGCTGATGGATTACCATAAACTACATTTGAAAAATTTTTAGAAGAATCAATATAACAATAAATATATGCGCCTCTATCAATGTATGGACTAAGACTAACACAAGACGTTCGAAATGAGTAAAAATTTTCCTCTATAATTTTGCCATCAATTTCAAGTTCAGGACGTATCTGTAAACTAAATTTTATGTTATAAGGCATAAATGATGATGGTATTAAGTAGAAGAAAAGACCACTAAATATCAATGAAAAACTTAATATAAACTTACAATTCCTCTTTTTCTCTTTAGAATTCATACTAAAAGGTAAAGAAAATAGATAAATAATAAACCTTTCTCAATTAACCTCCACCTATGATTGGCATTAATGCTACAGTATCATTATCATTAACTATGGAATCTAAAGTTCCAGCAACATTATTTATCAATATTATTATTCTATTTTGAATTTCAGATGGTATATTAATAATATCTTTAAGCTTCTTTGGAGCGTCTAATTTGAATTCGATCACGCCACCACCTATGTATTTCATTAAAAATCCAATTGCAATCAATTTTATCATATGCTTCACTCTGAAAGTTTTACAATGTTTTCTAAAGTTTTTATGGCGAAGTCTAATTGAAGCTTTTTCAAAGTGGACTTCTTTGGTATTCCATTTAAATCCCATCCGCGCTTACCATAGTAGAGATCGAGCATAGAATTCCATATATCCCAATCCAATTTACTTCCAGCTAGCGGACCCTTAGTTAATGGTTCTTTAAACCATCTTTTTGGTGGAGTATCCATTTTTCTACTCCAATTCAAACCATACTCTCTAACCCAGAAAGCGCTAATTAGAGTGTAGATTCTATCGGCAATGGTGAAAATGTCGTTTAGAGTCATTGAAACTCCAGTGGCAGCTTCAAGAAACTTTGGATACCAACTAACGTCTAATCCAAGCTCAATCCATGGAAATCTACATGTTACAAGACTTTCAAACATTCCGCCCCTAATCCTCTGCAACTCAATGAGTTTATCCACTTTACCTTCACCATAATCAAATCTACCAGTTCTAACTTCCCATGAAATTATCCATGCATCCTTATGATGTGCACCAATGGGTGAGGTTCCATATGCAAGCGCCATGCCTGGAGCTGCATGACAATCATATGCAGAAATCTCTAAACCTTTAACATGCATGGCCCAAGCTTCAGAACCTCCACCAAGCTTCTCAGAAATCCTCTTAACACCTTCAGCCATGAGATCCCCTAAACCCCTCCTATGAGCAGTATCCATTATTAATGATTTTGCATGATCAAAATCTCCCCAATCAACCTTTTCCCTGATAAGATACTTTTCTGAGGATTCCATAATGAAGCCTAAAACGTTACCCATGGATATTGTGTCTAAACCCAATTCATCACACAATCTATTCAATACACCAACCTTCTTAATATCTCCTAAACCAATATTAGAGCTAAGCATGGTTACATTCTCATAATCCAATTCGGAAAATTTATTTTCATAATCTTCAATAACATTACCACAAGTCATAACACAATTTGGGCATCCACGCCTAAGCTTTTTAGCAGCTTCCATGGCATATCCATCAACACTCTTAGCAAGATCAAAAACCCCTTCCCTAAAGTTATATGTGGGTAGCGTACTATTTGTTTGACACCACTCAACAGTCATCATTGTACCTTGCCTGATCCAGAAATCATAACCTTCAGACTTTATTAATGTATTTGAAGCTTCCCTACCAAGCTCATTCAGCCTTTTAGCATCATGGACAGGTATCTCCTTACCTCCCCTCAAAACTATTGCTTTAAGCTTCTTGGAGCCCAT
Source organism: Methanomethylicia archaeon (assembly GCA_038825625.1). Taxonomy (GTDB): domain Archaea; phylum Thermoproteota; class Methanomethylicia; order Culexarchaeales; family Culexarchaeaceae; genus JAWBOZ01. The sequence continues at coordinate 1,908 of JAWBOZ010000071.1, forward strand.
AATAGCACCAATACCAGGTCTACCACCAGATCTACCCTCTTGAGAAATTATTGTGGCAAATTTAACTAGGTTTTCACCAGCTGGACCAATGCTTAGAACTCCACAATCAGAACCATGAATATATTTCAATTTCTCCTCAACATTAAATGTTGTTAAACCCCATAGATCATTAGCATTATGAAATTCCACTCTACCATTCTCAATATATAAATATATGGGATCCTTTGAAGCACCCTCAATTACAATGGCGTCAATACCTGAGCGCCTAAGATGTGTGGCTGCATTGGATCCAAGATTGCCATCACCATAACCACCAGTTAAAGGACTTTTAGAGGCCACAACAAGTTTACCACTACTAGCAACTGGAAGTGCAGTTAATGGGCCTGCAGCCAATACAAGCTTATTAATGGGTGAAAATGGATCTACACCAATTGGAAGCTCATCCCACAATATCTTTATAGCAAACCCTCTACCGCCAAGGAAATTTAAAGCGAAATCTACATCATATTCCTGTAAAACATATTTACGCTTATCCAAATCTACTCTAAGTATAAAACCATTCCAACCCTTCAAGAATTTCACCGAAAAGTTATATGGATGAGAATGTTTAAAATTCTTTCGAGTACTCATCAAACCTCTTATATAGTCATAATTATATAGATTGTTGGTGATGAAAATGGATAAACAAATAAGGATATCAGCTACGGGAGATTCATTTATAGCTACAAAACTCTCAACATGCAATGATCCATTATTCCTAAAACTTGTTGAAATAATAAGATCAGCAGAAGTTAGATTCACCAATTGTGAAGTTCTGATAAACGATTTTAAGGGATACCCTGCAGTTCAAAGTGGGGGGACATATGCTGGAACAGACAGTTATATCGCAGATGAATTAAATTGGATGGGATTTAATATTGTTAGTAGAGCAAATAATCATGCAATGGATTATAGGGAAATGGGATTAATGGAAACCACAAAAAATCTGGATAGAGTTGGAATAATTCATGCTGGTGTAGGAGCAAGGGAACCAAGATATCTTGAAACACCGAAGGGTAGGGTTGCATTGATTTCCGCAGCTTCATCATTCCCAATGGAAGCAAGATCAGGAGAGAATAGACCTGACATTCAAGGTAGACCGGGATTAAACCCAATTAGATATACAGTAACAATAAATGTGCCAGAAGAAGTTTTTAAAAATTTAATTAAAATAGCTATGGTAATGGGTCTTGAAGTGAAGGAAGATGCAGAAGAGCTAAGGATTTTAGGACAGAGATTCAAGAAATCCACGGAGTATGAAGTTAAGTATGAAATTAATAAATTGGATCTGGAGGGAAATATAAAAGCTATTAAAGATGCTAAGAGAATGGCTGATTATGTGATATTTTCATTACATACACATGAGAGAGGTAAAAGCTTGGAGGATACACCAAAATTCATAGAGGATTTCGCTAGAAGATGCATAGATGATGGCGTTGACGTATTTATTGGGCATGGACCACACGTTTTAAGGGGTATAGAGATTTATAAGGGTAAACCAATACTGTATAGTTTAGGAAACTTCATATTCCAAAATGATATCATAAGAAAGCAACCTGCAGACCTATATGAGAGATATGGATTAAATTGGAATTCCACACCTGCAGACCTATATGATGCTAGGGAGAAGGGAAGCCCTGAAGCCATAGCCACGGGATTTAAATGGTTTACAGAAAAGGCTGAATATTGGGAGAGTATATTAGCATACATGATTATGGAGGAAGGAAAACTCATGGAGCTAAGAATATACCCAGTGGATTTAGGTCAAAATAGGAATAGAGCTAATAGGGGTAGACCCACACTGGCTACTGGTGATAAAGCAAGAAAGATATTGATGGATATTATTAGAATGTCTGAGAAATATGGAACTAGGATAAAGGTTAAAGATGATGTAGGATATATAGAGCTATGAAATACGATCATTAAAATTCATAATTAATTTTTCCACATCCTTTCTCCATAACTGGAAATCCGCTGGACCTTTAGGATAAACTCTATAAAAATTTTTAATTCTCTCCATATAATCCACAACAAGCTTTAATCTATACAGTAATGACGGTTTTGAAATAAGTTTTAAAGCTCTACCAACCTTACTTACAACATTCAAACTCAATTCACCAACCCTACCAATCTTATCCACATCTTCACCAGAGATAACATTCTGCTTAAATGCAAAATCTAGGTCATCATCTGAAAGCTTCTGTAGAAACATTCTGAAGAGGTCTAATGAAGCCTGTTTCAAACCATAATCAGAAATATACCTAACACAATAATCCCATAAAGCTTCAATTGACGGCATACCATTCTCCAAAGCTTTTAAAATAACTTCAGAAGCATGTTTAGCACTAATTAATGAGGGCCCTATACCACCACCATGAATAGGATTACAAGCAGCTAAAGCATCACCAATGGCAACAACACCATTACCCACAGGGCAGTATATAGGCCTCCTAGTGGGAACAATTCCTCCCCCAGAATCAATAACCTTATAGTCCCTGAATTCACGTCTAGAAGCTATAAACTTAACGTAATTGGTTCTTGGATTTGGGTAGCTTCCAATTGGTTGCACACCCAAACCAACATTAACAACATTATCTCCCTTAGGGAAAAGCCACCAGTAACCTCCAGGTGCAATATTCTTAGACAAATATATCATTGCATATCTTTTATCGAAATCAAAATTTGTTTTAACAATTTCACGATAACATATATTTGTATCTTCACGTTTAATGGGTTCATTAATCCACCAATCCTTTGGAAGCCTACTCCTAATAATTGATGAAAAACCAGAAGCATCAACAACAACACTAGAATATAAAGATGATTTATCACCTTTAGAATCTAAACCTTCAACACCAACAACATAACCATTTTCAATAATTGGATTAGAAACATGAAATAAACTATATAATTCAACATTAACATCCAAGGCCATCTTCAAAAGTCTTCTACCAAACAACTTACGATTAACACCAAAACCTTCACCCGGAACCACCAATGAATACTCTTCATTTGGCGAA
>JAWBOZ010000072.1:0-4945 GCA_038825625.1 Methanomethylicia archaeon
AGGGTTGGTTTTGTAACTATTGGGCAGTCTCCCAGGGTTGATGTCACATCAGATTTCTCTAAGCTTCTTCCAAGCGGCTTCGAGTTTGTTGAGATGGGTGCTTTGGATGGGTTGAGTAGGGTTGAGGTTGAAGCTAAATTCGGCCCTGTTCTGGGTGGGGCTGTTTATGTTACTAGGTTGAGGGATGGCTCTGAAGTGAAGGTTTCTAAGGATAAGATTATTTCGAGGGTTGGTGAATGCATTAGGGTTTTGGATGGGATGGGTGTTGATTTAATTGCTATCCTATGTTCCGGTGAGTTTCCAGAGTATGAAGCTTCCGTTCCAATAATTTATCCTGAGAAGGTTTTGAAGGGTTTTGCTTCCAGCATTGTTTATAGTGGTTGTGTTGGCGTTTTGATGCCTGCTGTGGAGCAGTATGATTATGGTTTGGAGAAGTGGGGTGGGATTTTTAGGGAGGTTGAGGTTTACTGTTTATCCCCCTACACCTCAAGTTTAAATGATTTTTATAGTGTTGGTGAAAGGTTTAGGTCTAGGGGTGTGAAGCTCGTGATTATGGATTGTATTGGTTACGGTCTTATTCATAGGGATGTTTTAAGGAAATGTGGGTTGATGGCGGTTACACCTAGGACTGTTTTGGCTAAAGCTATTGTTGAGCTTTTCTCAAGCTAACCTATTTATTATTTCTTTTGCCAGTTCACTATTGGATACTGCTATATATTTTGCTGTTGTGTTATTGTTGAATTCTAGTTTAAGGTTTTCTCCATTCTCGTTTAGTATTATTCCTCCAGCCTCTTTAACTATGAAGCATGCTGCTGCAAAATCCGTTAGTCTTAATACCCCCCTTAAATCTATGAAGGCATCACATATTCCAGCTGCCACAAAGCATGTTTCCAATGCATCTGTACCTATGAATCTTATGTGTTTTGCTTCACTTATTATTGGTAGTGTACGTTTTAGGTGGTTGTGGTATTTCCCTCTAATGTTTAGGTCTATGGCTATTAGGGCTTCATTTATCTTTCTGGTTTTGCTTGGCTTTATTGTTTTATTGTTTAGTTTTGCTCCTTGATCTTTCAACGCCTTAAAGGTGTCTCCAGTTATAATGTTCATTACTACTCCACCTATAATCTTCTCTGTATTGTTTTCTGTGGCTATTGCTATGGATGTGGAGTATATTGGGTATCCCCGATATGCATTTGTGCTTCCATCCAGTGGATCTACAATGAATATTGGTTTCCCAGAACCATGAACGTGTTTTCCAGTTTCTTCACCTATAAATGTGAAGTCTTTGTATGCTTCCTTTATTTCATTTATTATCATCTCCTCCAATTCTAGATCTATTTTTGAACCTACATCTTCGCTTATAATATTGTTTTTAATCCTCCAAGCCCCCAGTAATTCCAATGCTTTCACCCTTACTTTTATGGCTAAGTTTTCAAGAAAGTTTTCTAGGCTCATTTCAAACATCCTTCTAGCTTATTATCATATATTTCGTTACTTCATATATGTTTGCAACTTCTATAACCTTTATATTGTATCCCAAGTTTTTCAGATATTCTTCTAGATTTACCTTCCTATACGTGTATGTTATTATTTTTATTCCCTTGGCTATTTCCCTCTCTATTGGTGTCAATATTTGTATGTTGGACTGCCCCTTTGGGACAAGGAAGGTTTTACATCCATTTTTAGCTGCTGCTATGGCTTTCTCCAATACTCCACCCACAGGTCCTATGGACCCATCTAGATTTATTGTTCCAGTAATGTATATGGTGTTGTTGATGTATTGTTTTGTTATTGCTGTTATTACTGCTATGGTTATTGCTGCTCCAGCACTTGGTCCATCCACAACCTGTATTGGTTCATTGGCTATTATGGATATTATTACATTTGTCCCTCCAAGTTTTATTCCAGTATAGTTTTCAGCTACTTTTACAGCTGTTCTAACACTTGTTTGTAGGTCTATTCCAATGTTTGGTATGGTGTTTACCAGTATTTTACCATCTCCAGGTGTTAATTCTATTTCTGCAGTCATTACCACTCCTTCATATGTTGTTGTGAAGTAGTCTTGCTGTATTGTTTTAACTGCCACTATGTTTATTTTTGATTCTCCTATTAATGATTCACCTAAACCTCCACTTGACATTATTGTGGTGTAGTACTCTAATTGTTTCTTATAGTATTCCAGTTGTTGTTTTGTATAGTTTAGTTCTGATGTTAATGATGTTAAAGCATTATTGTTTTTCCATAATTCTTCACTTAACTCCTCCACCATCACGTTTAATTGTTGGATCTTTACATGTGTGGATAGTAGGATTGATGTTAGGGCAATGTTTATTGTTAAACTTACCATAAGTAGTATAGTTAGCTTATTGCTGTTAGGCATATTTGCCCCTCCAACAATCTATTATCCTAAGTTAATATAAAGGGGATTCTTTGAAAAACTTTTTTCACACAGCTTAAATATTTTCATTAATATTATTTATGCGTGACCTTCATTGAATAAGCCTTTGGCCTCCATCGTTTCTGTGGGTGTTTCAAAGTTTGGTAAGCTTGTGGGTAAGAATGCTAGGGACATTTTCTATGAAGCTTATAGTGAATGTTTGGAGGCTGTTCCAAAGTTTTCTCCAAGCATGATTAAAGCTGCCTTTATTGGCCAGATGAGTGGTATGTTTGAGCATCAAGAGCATAATGCACCCATATATTTGGAGTGGTGTGGATTGTTGGAGGCTGAGGGTGTTAGGGTTGAGAGTGCATGTGCATCCTCAGGGGCTGCTCTTAAACTTGGTGTTATGGCCATAGCCTCTGGAATTTATGATGTGGTCTTGGTTGGTGGTGTGGAGAAGATGACTCATCTTGACACTTCTAGTGTAACTGATGTCTTGGCCACTGCTTCAGATAGATTTTTTGAGCAGGTTAATGGTTTAACCTTCCCAGCACTTTATGCATTGATGGCTACTGCCCATATGAAGAGTTTTGGAACCACTGAGGAGCAGATGGCTCTTGTGGCTGTTAAGAATCATGGTAATGCTAATCTTAATTCTAAAGCTCACATGTATGGTGTAAGTGTGGATTTGGATAAGGTTTTGGGCTCCAGGGTTATTGCTTGGCCTCTTAAATTGTATGATTGTTCACTTATATCTGATGGTGCTGCATGCCTAATTTTGACTAAACCTGAATTGGCTTATAAGTTTTCTGAGGATGTGGTTCACATAATTGGTTTTGGTCAGGGTCATGACACCATAAGCCTATTTAATAGGGATTGTTTAACAAGTTTGAAGGCTTCTAAGATTGCTGCTGGGAGAGCTTATAATATGGCTGGTGTTAAGCCTAGTGATGTTGATGTGGCTGAAGTTCATGACTGTTTCACCATTGCTGAGATTATTGCTTATGAGGATCTTGGATTCTGCTGTGTGGGTGAGGGTGGGAAGCTTATTGAGGATAGGGAGACTTTTATTGGTGGAAGAATACCTGTTAATACCAGTGGAGGTTTGAAGGCTAAGGGTCATCCTGTTGGTGCCACTGGTGCTGCTCAAGCATGTGAGATTTATCTTCAATTGGTGGGTAAGGCTGGTGGGAGGCAGGTTAAGGGTGCTAAGATTGGTTTAACTCATAATGTTGGTGGTTCTGGTGCCACTACTATTGTTCACATATATGTTGGGGGTGATCATGTTTGAGTTTCAATGCTGATGCCTTTAAGGATTTTTGTAATTCTGGAAGGCTTATGGCTGTGAAATGTGGTGATTGTGGGAATATTTTCCTACCGCCTAAAGGGTTCTGTCCGAAATGTTCTTCTAGGAATTTGTTTTGGATGGAGATTTCAAATGTTGGTAGGATTTTGAGTTTCACTGAGATTCATGTTCCATTAAAGGGTTTTGAAAATTATGCACCATATATTGTTGTTTTGGTGGAGTTTGATTGCGGTGTTAGGCTTCCAGGGATTTTGAGGGGGGTAGATTTGAATAGCTTGGATGTGGGTGTTAGGGTTAAATTGGTTTTCTCTAAGGATTATCCCTCCGGATACTATTTCACTATTCTTCAATAACCTTTCTCTCCACCTTCAATTTTATTATTGTTTGTTTCGGCTGCTCTGACGGTTTAACATAGATTGCGAAGTCTGGACAGTATAATTCACAGAATTTGCATCCAATACAATCATTAATATTCTTTGGATAGGCATAGCTGTATCCATAATCGTTAAATTCATTTGAGAAGTTCAATACCTTTTTTGGGCACATGGTTATACATATGCCGCATCCTTTGCATCTATTCGTTAATACCACAACTTCAAAGCTCTTCACACGCATTCATCATCAACTTAACTATTTATGCTTCATGTAGAAAAATCTTATTATAGGTAAATGTAAGTGTCTTTATTGTCAAAATTCCTACACACCTTTTAGAAAAATTTTATATGTAATTGTTTTTATTGTTGTTTCATTAGTTTTTTATGGAATCTTTCAATTCTATCCATGGCTTCCATAAGTTTATCCATAGGTGCCACTAGGGCTATTCTTATGTGTCCTTCACCCATGGAGCCGAAGGTTGATCCAGCCACCACTCTAACCTTTTCCTCTTCAAATAGTTTTCTGGCATAGTCTGCGGATTTCATTCCTGTCTCCATTATTTCTGGGAATAGGTAGAATGTTGCTTCAGGATATACACATTTTATTCCCGGAATCTCATTTAATCTTTTCACACAGTATTCTATTCTCTTTTCATATTCATCTCTCATCATTTTATTGAAGCTCCATCCCTCTCTTAGTAGGTATGCTCCAGCCACTTGGAATGGTGCGGGGGCTGGGGATATTCCTATTGGTACTTTTGATAGTAGGTTTGTCATTTCTGGTGACGCTATTATGTATCCTAATCTACATCCAGTCCATGCAAACATCTTTGAGAAGCTCATGGCTACAATGGTTCTCTCCATCATTCCCTCTAAACCGATTAT
>JAWBOZ010000073.1:0-4906 GCA_038825625.1 Methanomethylicia archaeon
TATAGGCTCTTTAACAGTGACTTCACCCACAAGATCCAAAACTTCATATCTCGAAGACCTCCCAAGTAAAGAGAACAATTCATCCACATCTATTTCACCATCACACACGCTGAGAGCCCCAAGCATAACACCCTTAACCCTAAGCTTCTTGGTAAGCATCCTAGTATCCACACCAAAAATTCCTGGAACACCCTCATGGAAAAGCCACTCATGAAGACTCATACCACTAGACCAGTGATTAGGTTTAGTACATAACTCATGAACAACAACCCCGAGAACATGAGGTTTATCGGATTCAAAATGTATGGGAAGACCCCAATAATCCCTTAAATCAAATCTTGGAACACCATAATTACCAATTAATGGGTAAGTGAAACACAAAATTTGACCCCTATATGAGGGGTCAGTTATAGATTCAGGATAACCAACCATACCAGTATTAAAAACAACTTCACCAACAACAGTCTTAGGACAACCAAACCCCTTACCATAGAAGATGGAGCCATCCTCTAAAACGAGAACGGCATTAAGATTACCCACCATAATACCTATAATAACCCTTCACACCATTTATGCAAGTGATATATAAGATTTTTGAGAAACATGACATATAAAACCATGACAAATGTTACAATTAAAACAGATAATCTAAAATAAAATAGACACAAGAATTATTGATAGGAAAAGGGCATGGAAGTACCATTAAAAATCGAGTACAGAAATATAAAATATCCAAGACTGGAATTTAAAGGTCTCCAACTTCACATAATACTACCACTAAACACCGCAAACCCAACACAAATAATAAATAGAAACAAGGCATGGATAGAGAAGAAATGGAATAAGATAAAGGAAGCCACTAAAAATTTTAGTGGAAATGAGGAATTCATGATATTTGGAGAAAAATATAAAATAGAGAAAACTAACAACCATAAAACTACCATTAACCACAAACAGAGAAGAATAATCATAAACCTACAAAGCCAAAAACACAAAGAGAAAATCATACATCAATTGAAGAAAATCTTGAAAGAAAGACTAGAAGCAATAATAAACGAATACTCCACAACCATGAACATTAAACCTAGGAAAATAATCATTAGAAGACAAAAAACAAGATGGGGAAGCTGCTCAAATATTGGAAACATAAACTTAAATCTAAAACTTGTATGCATACCTGAAGAAATGATTAGATACGTGGTTTACCATGAAATAAATCACATAAAATTTAGAAAACACAACAAAAATTTTTGGAATATTATAATTAAGAGGTATCCAAACCATAAATGGTATAAGGAAAAACTATTTGAATATTGGTTTATAACAGAGAAGCTATTCCAAAACTTACTAGAAACATAATTATCAAAATATAAATTTCCTCCACGCCCTACAGTAATATTGAAAACTTTAACCCCTTGAAAAAGTGAAATATAAATTTAAGTAATGTTTATATGGATTCTATCAAAAAACTATTGAGGATCTCTATGAGCTGGATGAACGTTGACGTATTCTTCAATCCAAAGGGAGTGGCAATAATAGGAGCCGCAAGAGAAACATACAAACCTGGACACGTTATATTGAGAAATTTCCTTGAAAACATGATTAATGGCACATTTAAAGGAGAATTATACGCAGTGAACCCCAACGCTGAAAAAATCTTGGGATTAAAATGCTATAAATCTGTAAGGAATATAGATGGACCCCTAGACCTATCAGTAATAGCTGTACCAGCAAAAATAGTTCCACAAACCCTAGAAGAGTGTGGTGAAACAAACATTAAAGGAACAATAATTATTAGTAGTGGATTTAAAGAGATTGGCAACCATGAACTTGAAGAGGAAATCAAGAGAATAGCAAAAAGACATGGTATTAGAATCATAGGTCCAAACTGTATTGGAATATATGATGCACATACAGGTGTTGACACAATATTCCTACAACAAACGAAAACCATTGGCGGATCACCAATACTGGCAACCCCAAGACCGAAACCAGGCCCCATATCAATTATAACACAAAGTGGAGCCATTGGAGCAGCAATACTCGACTATATGAGTGGAGTGGAAATGGGTGTTAGTAAATTCATAAGTTATGGAAACAAAGCTGACGTTGACGAAGTGGAGTTAATAGAATATTTAAGGAATGATGAAAAGACTAAGGTTATAGTTTTATACATTGAATCCATTGAGAGGGGGAGTGAATTCATAGAGGTTGCACGTAAAACATCTTTAAAGAAACCCATAATAACCATAAAAGCCGGTAGAAGTGAGGGAGGGATGCGTGCAGCAGCATCACATACAGGAGCCCTTGCAGGATCATACAAAATATATGAAGCAGCATTCAAACAATCTGGAGTAATCCTAGCTCAAAGCCTCGAAGAACTCATGGATTGCGCTAAAGCATTAGCATACCAACCACCAGCACCAGAAGGAAATATAGCCATAGTTACTGATGGAGGAGGAGCTGGAATAATGACTGTGGATACACTTGAAAGTCTAGGAATAAAAGTGAAGGTACCACCAGAGGAACTTCTAAGGAGATTTGAAGATATGAAGATGAAGGGTATTATACCAGAATTTGCATCAATAAAGAATCCCATAGACCTCACAGGTGTAGCCACAACCGAAATGTATATTGAATCAATAAAGACACTCCTACAAAGTGACTGGGTGAACTGCATACTAATTATAGCACTACACCACATACCAACACTTGAAGGAGACTTCCAAGATAAACTAATAGAAATATTTAAAGAAACCAATAAACCCATAGTTGCATGCGATATTGGTGAAGCAGAGATGGGTAAACGTGTTAGATCAAGATTAGAAAGAGCAGGAATACCAGCATACCCAACACCTGAAAGAGCAGCTATAGCAGCATGGAGCTTAATAGAATACGGAAAAAACATAAGAAAACTAAAAGGCAATTCACCATAAATACTCAAATATTCCATGACATTAGCTACACATAAATGAAATGTTTAATAATTTTGTATTAAATATATTTGTTGTGACATAATTGAGACCTGTATACATTGTTCGTTTAGGTTTCCTATCACAGGAACTTGAAGAAGAGTTCAATAGATGGTATGACAATATACATTTACCAGACCTCCTCAAAGTTCCACATTTAATTTCTGCTAGACGCTTTACACCAATACATAAAGGTGAGAAATATCTTGCAATATATGAATTTACCAATGTGGATGGTATGATTAAAGGCAAAAACAGTAGTGAAATGGCTAACTGTAGAACTGATACAAGAACTAGATGGAGCATGTACCTAGACCCAGATAGTGAGAGATATTGGTGTAAAATCCATAAAGTCTTTAAAGGATTTAAAATTTCAAATTCACCAACACTATTCCTAACTCTTGAACCTCTAAATGATTGTACACAAAAATTTATGGAAGAAGAAATCGTAGGTAACCTATTAAAACTTCAAGATATCAAAAATGTGATTATCTATGAAACAATATTCAAAGAACCAGAAAATTTACCAAGCAAAATCCTATTATGCCAATTCCAAAATAGAAAAATTCAACCAACAATACAAAAAATGACTGAAATACTACAATCAATGAAGATTAAGGAAGAGCTTCACATGAAACTTAACTATGCATTCTATAATTTTAGAATAGCCATTACTAAAACTTTAGATAATGAGAAGTATATTTAATAATGTAATAATTTTGGGAAGTTTAATTAATTTTGAATTATGGGAAACGGAAAACTGACGATCCCAAACCCGTCGGGTTAACTTGAAATATCAAGTTTAATTCAAATAGGCAATTATAAAATCGTTAATGGCAAAGCAATAGATATGAACATTAAATTTATGAATTATCAATGTTCTGTTTTACAATAACATTTAATATGTCACGATAAACCTTAGTGCTTATATAAATGTTTATGGTAAATCAAAATTACTTAAACCAATTATAGGACTTATGAACTCCAATTTCTTAGTTTCTGGATTATGCCAAACTAATCCCTTATCTGTTAATTTTATTTCAGGTATTACTGGTAATGCTATGAAGGATAATGTCATAAATGGTTCTCTAAGTTTGCATCCAAGCTTCCTAACATTATCATACAATAATTCAACTTTACTTGAAACACTATATGCATCTTCACTACTCATTAAACCTGCAATAGGTAATGGTAAAACACCTAATACTCGACTATTCTTCACCACAATTATTCCTCCACCCATATCAACAATCCCCTTAACAGCATAAGCCATATCACTCCAATCCACACCTACAACCACAATATTGTGACTATCATGAGCAATGGTGGATGCCAATGCACCACTATTTAAACCAAACCCCTTAACAAATCCTAGACTAATATTTCCGGAAGATTTATGGCGTTCAATTACAGCTATCTGTAGAATATCTTCCTTCGGGTTGGGAATTATAGAACCATTTTGAACTGCTAGTTTGGATGTGATGTGTTTAGTGTATAGCGATTTATCTTCAACTCCAATTACATGTACAAGTGCGCTTCCAAAATCCACATTCACTTTAAATTTAAAATCATCAGTTGAAGGCATTCTCTTAACATTTATTGTTTTATAAGCTTTATCTGGATACCTCCACTTATCAATTGTAATAACGATTCTCCCATCTTTTGCAACTATTCTCCCATTGGAAATAGTCAACATTACATTAAAACTTTCCAAATCCCTTAAAACAACCATATTTGCCTTTAAACCTGGAGCTATCCCTCCAATCTCATCATCCAAATGATAATATGTAGCTGGATTTAATGTAACCATTCTAATAGCATCCATGGGATCGTAACCCAATTCCACAACCATCCTTAAGAGACTATTTAAATGCGATTTTAAAGCATCCATTGGATTTAGATCATCAGTCACCAACATAACTCTACGGGTATCG
>JAWBOZ010000074.1:0-4791 GCA_038825625.1 Methanomethylicia archaeon
ATATAGGAAACAATGGATAATGAGAACTTCAAAATTAAACGTTCTGTCAAAGCATACCCTATAGCGATGGAGCCTATGGCAAAGAAGATTAAGAGGAAGTTGATGGATATCTTAGCATCATTATAAAGTCCATCAATAGATGCAGATAAATTCTTAATCAATATACAACACTCCCTCAAGTTGGCAAATACAGCAGCAAAATAATTTTGAGAATATAGAGAGAGAGAATCATCAATAATCCCTTTAATCCTATTTAATTGGGAATACAATTTCGTAACATAAAATCCATCCATCCTAGCCTTATCTAACTTATATAAAACATTATTATATAATGAATTAACAAGTTTAAATGAATTCATAAGAGAAACATCATAAACCGAGAAATATAATGATTCACCTGGAGCTAAGATTCTAAAATCATCAAATAACAATATGTTCAAATAGGATTCACGAACACTTGAAACAGTGGTAGAAGTTCTACCAATAACAATAACTGATGGAACACTTACAGCTTCCTCAAAAACACCAGTAACAAGAACATTGCATTTAAATCCAGCTGGGATTGCAACCAAGTTTTCAAGTATACCAATTTCAGAAAAGATTTTTGAAAGCTCCTTAAAATCATATGTTAATAAACAATTCAAATTCTTAGGTATATCACTTTCAACATTCACTTGATAAAAGACTCTTTTTGCAGGTTCACTATAATTAACATGCATAAAACTCCCAGAAAACTTTATGATGGCAGCTGGAATCATATGGAAGTTGAAATTAAAATTGGAAAGTTTACCCAAATTTGTGGACAAGTATATTGGTACATAATCTGGGGTATTACTGGACGCATCTAAATGAAATAAGTATATTTTGAATAAACCAAGCTCCACAATTAAAGGGCTAACTTTTGAGATATCAATTGAATAAAATCCAGAATCATTTGTAACAGTTCTACCCACAAGTTCACTCCAAGAATGATATTCATAATAAATTAAAACAATCACATTACTAAGAGGCTTACCATTATAAAAATCGTAAACATATCCACTAATATTTGATGGAGGCGAGACGCTCATAACAAAATTTGATGAAAATGATAATGAAAGAGTATTTAGAAATATAGCCAAAAATATTAATACAGTTATGCAAATGCCCCTTTTATCCAAAATATGACACCTCAATTAACACTTTAGTTATAAAAGCATTTAAATTATGTTGAAAACATTTCACAGGAATCCCACATCAACTTTTTATGCGATACAATAATTCCCCTATAATATAATATTTGGAAAATGGTTTAAGCATAATCTTTAAATTTTTCAAATATTGTTGGAGCCACCTTCAATACTTCCCTCAACATAAGTCTAGCCATATCCCTAATCTCCCATTGAGAATCCACCATTAATCTAAGACTAAAGAAATGCAATAATTCCCTAGCATTCATTGTGACAACAATCGATGTACCCACAGCTTGTGGAACTATATATCTCGCATCCTCCCTACTTACACCAAGCTTCAGGAGATTATTATAGCAATCCATACACATACTCATAGCATCCAGGAATAAGCTCTTTGCTTCAGGATTATTTTCAATGGATGGTGGAATTATGAAGTTTTCTGAATCTATTTTTACAGCTCTATGACTCTGCTGGCTATATGATGCAATTCTATGCCTAACAAGTTGATGTGATGTAACCCTAGAGATACCCTCAATTAGAAATGTAAAGGACGCATGTTCAATTGGACTTAAATGACCCATCTCAATACAAGATCTTATAAGTCTCTTAATATCATGTTCATTAAGCTCCATTAAAATTTTATCAGCACCCACAATACTTCTACACTGCTTTATAGCAGCAGCAACAACCCTCTCAGGATCCGGAGTGTGGGAAATTAAAACAACCCTCATAACTAAACACCGAGAACCATAAACTTATTAGATAGTTATAAAACTTCAAATATAAAAGCGATTCCAATATCAAGAGTGGTGTAAATGGGTTTAATGAAGAGAGTAAAAATGGGAATTAAAGATGATATTATAAAGAAAGTAGCTCTAAAGGAGGATATAGATGAAGAAAAATTGATGAAACTAATAGCTGATGGAAAAGTAATAATACCGAAAAATGAGGTTAGAGAGAATTTAAATCCCATAGGCATAGGCGAAGGATTAACCACAAAGGTCAATGTAAATGTTGGAACATCAAATCTACACATGGACCCAGAAATGGAGATTAGAAAGGCTGAGATAGCTGTAAAGTTTGGGGCGGATACAATAATGGATTTAAGTACCGGTGGAGATCTTGATGATATTCGAAGAGAACTAATGAGAGTGGCACCTATACCCTTCGGAACTGTGCCAATATACCAAGCCTTCATAGAGGCAACTATAAAGAAGGGTGCTGGAATAAATATGACTGAAGACGACATATTCAACACAATAGAGAAACAATTAAGGGATGGTGTAGACTTCATGACAATACATGCAGGAATAACTAGGGAAATTGTAGAAAAAGCATTAAAAACAAACAGGGTTGCTGGAATCGTTAGCAGGGGTGGAGCCATGCTTGCCGCATGGATGATTAAGAATAATAGTGAAAACCCATTATACAAGAGTTATGGATACTTAATGGAGTTATTGTCAAAATATGATGCAACAATAAGCATTGGTGATGCATTAAGACCTGGATCTATAATAGATGCACATGATTATCTACAAATGGCTGAAATGCTTACAGTATCAAGATTAGTGGAGGAAGCCTGGAGGAATAATGTTCAAGTAATGGTTGAAGGCCCTGGACATATGCCTCTAAATCAAATCGAAGCAAATATAAAATTGGAGAAACAAATGTGTAAGGGATCACCATACTATGTTCTTGGGCCATTAACCACAGATATAGGTGCAGGATATGACCACATAGTTTCAGCGATAGGTGCAGCGATAGCGGCAGCGAGTGGTGCAGATATAATATGTTATTTAACACCATCAGAACATTTAGGATTGCCAAATGAGGAGGATGTGAGGGAGGGATTAATAGCAGCAAAACTTGCAGCCCATTCAGGTGATATAGTGAAGCTTGGAGAGAAAGCTTTAAAGAAAGATTTAGAAATTTCCATTGCAAGAACAAATCTTGATTGGGAGAAAATGTATAAATTATCACTAAACCCAGAAAAGGCTAAAGAAGTTCATGAGAGATACGGATTGAAGGGTAAAGTTTGTACAATGTGTGGAGAATACTGCGTATACAAAATATTAAAGATTAATCAGTAATTTACATATACTTCAACTTCAACCTCACTACCATCCTTCAAACCCAATGCATCCCTAATCTTTATTGGAGACAAAATCTCAATAACATCATCACCATAATGAGTCCTCTCCACCAATACTAATACACAATCAATACCATCAATCTTAGCCTTAAAACATTTAGCACCACCATAACTTCTAAGACCATTAGAAAAGCCTGAGATAACTATACCGGGCAAACCTTTCAAAACCCTCTTAACCTCAATGTCAGCAACACTTTTCAACCTCAGGTTTAAAGTGCCGGGGTATGGTTCAAAACCAAGTTTCTCTTGAAATTGCTTTTTGTAATGCGGTATGCTTGTATAAAATGCCCCTTCACCCAAACCACTAAAGAGAAAACCCCTAATCTTAAATTTCTTAGGGAATTCTTCAAAGACTCTGCTTAAATTTATGTAGAATCCCCTTAAAACAGAAAGACCTTTATCACTAATTTTAACGGTCTGCTTCCTACCAGAAAGATCCCTAACTATTAATCCAAGTTTTTCAAGTTCAAGGATCCATCTAGAAACACTTTGTTGAGAAACACCCAAATAATCCTTTAAAACACTTGTTTTAATATTGATGGGCCCTCTCAAAGCACCCATAACAGCTAGTTGATATAATAGAATTACTAATCTACCCTTCATTATAATCATAAAAATAGATTGTATTTAATTTAAATTAGCTTTTCTAATCAGTGAAGTATGGCATTGAATAACAGTTTAAATGTTGCTGGAGTTTGACATCTACTATAAACTGGAAAACCAAGTAAAACTATTTTACCAAATCCTTTGGGAATGGAAACCACTGCGGCGGCGTTGTATAAATATTTTTCGCCCAAAATCCATCCGCTGAGAAGCGGGTTTGTGGGCGGATACTTAGCCACAACATACTCATCTGGACATTTAAATGCTGGGCTGAGTATAAACATTGCAGCTGAATCAATATCCATACCGAACCCCACTGGATGACGATTGTTAACAATAATCCTTAAAATAGAACCTGGAATGTAGAATTCCGTTGGTTTTAAACCTTCTAAAACATTTATGACAGGTATCCACATACGCTTAATTGGAAGCTCACAGCTTTCATCCACAGTTATGAGTGTTCCACCATTTAAAACAAATTCATTCAAATGTTCAACACCCACATCACCAATACCACCAGCATATTCGGGTGGAACTTCATCGACACTCCTACCATTAATTATATTGTTCATATTCTGTCCAGCAATAATTATAACATCATATTTTGACCTCAAATCTCCACGTTTAATATCCTCATTACCTAAAATCATATACGGTATCCCAAACATTTCAAATAGGAATCTAGCCCAACCTTCATCAGCATTGGGAATCCAATTTCTATATAATGCTATCCTCGGCAGTTTAATTTCCTTCAACTCTACACCTAATAAACTGTCACAAGAATAAAGTTTCAATGGAAGACACTTTAATAATTGTTTTAAAGAATTCTTCAATTTGCCATCATTTTCAAATACGAACGCCCCT
>JAWBOZ010000075.1:0-4784 GCA_038825625.1 Methanomethylicia archaeon
AACATCCATATTTACTCCATTGAATAAATATTGGCATATTTTTGTGATCTAGTTAGAATTTTAATAATTGTTTTCATATACATTTAAATTATATGAATCCCCAAATATGTGTTTGGAAAATAAAGAATTGGTGGATATAATTGGTGGATTGCATTGTATTATTGGATAAGGTCTCTAAACATTATAATGGTTTTAAGGCATTAGATGATGTTTCTTTAAGTGTTAAACGTAGTGAAACTTATGTGGTTTTAGGTCCTAATGGTGCTGGCAAAACTACATTATTCAATATAATTGCAGGAGTTTTAAAACCATCTTCTGGATGTGTGAAAGTGTTTGGTGTTGATCCATCAGATCCTAAAATTCATTATAAAATTTCATATTTACCCTCAACATCAATATTATATCCATGGCTTACATCAATGGAGAATATCGAATATTATGCTTTAATCTATGGATTGGGAAAAGATGTTTTAAATGAGAGATCTAGTGAGTTATTTGATTATTTTGGTGTTAATGATTTGAAATTTAAATTAGCTTCAAAACTTTCCACCGGCCAAAGTAAATTGATTTCGATCATTATTACGTTAATTGTTGAACCGGAGTTAATTATTTTAGATGAACCCACTACTGGACTTGACCCTAATATGAGAAAGAAAGTTTTAGATTTAATACGTAAATTATCACTTGAAAATGTTACGATAATGTTTGCAACACATATAGTCAATGAAGCTGAAGAACTTATGGGTAGGGTAGCAATAATGGATGGAGGTAAAATAATAGTTGAAGGAAACGTGGAAGAATTAAAGAAATCTTATGCTCCACCCTCAGTTATAACAATAAAAACTTTTGAAGAATACATTGATAAAGCAAACGCTATTTTAAAGCAATATTGCGGTAATAATGTTTACATTATAAATGATGAACTGAGAATACACACCAATGATCCAGATAGGGATATGCCTAAATACATTTTAAAATTAAGTGAAATGGGATTGAAAGTTTCAAGTGTAAAAATAGATAACCCAACACTTGAAGATGTATTCTTAAGATTAACTGGAAGAGGTTTGAAAAAATGAAACTAAAGACCCTACTTGCATTTATTAAATGGGAAATTAAACGATACTATAGGGAAAAGATTTTATTGTTTTGGCTTTTAATTTGGCCATTAATATGGATATTCATGACAGCATACGTATTTGTACCACCAACAACCACTAATCAATTTATAAACTTAAATATTGGAGTAATAAATTACGATAAATCTAATACATCATTTAATGGTACAACCTTTATTGAAATTCTAAGGGAAATAGAATATAATGGTACAAAGATGTTCAGTATAAGTGAATATAAAACTGTAGAAGAAGCTGCTCAAAACTTAAGAAGGGGGATTCTTGATGCATTAATAATAATACCGGAGGATTTTGGAGTTAAAATATTTAGTGTGGTAAGTTCAGTAGAGATAAAGGTGTATGTGGGTGCTAAAACGCCGCAAACAAAACAAATAACTGAAACAATAATTACCAGTGTTATAAGAGGATTTTCGGAGGAAATTTCATTGGAGAGAGTTAAATATGTTCTTAGCTATATTCCAGAAGAGTATAGGTATTGGTCTGAGACAGTTTTAAAGAATTTAGTAAACCCAGTTAACATGAGTATAGAATATATTTTACCAGAGGTATTTCAAGAACGTTCAAGGATAATTGGATGGTATACTATTGGGGCTATTGGAATGCTATTCCTATACACTGGATTTTCATCAGGATCCACAATAATAATATCTGAAAAAGAAAGGGGAACCTTAAAGAAGCTTTTATCAACGCCTTTAACAGCAAGTGAATTCATAATTGGAAGAATGATATCATTAATGATACCAATGTTAATATCAACAATAATACTCATATTGATAAGTATTTCACCAATAATAGGAGCACATATAACATTCAATCCTACAAATCCAATACATATACTATCAGCAATATTCATAGTGTGCGGTGCATTAATGAGTATAAGTATAGGAGCAATAATATCCATTTTGGCAAAAACAAGGGAAGGGGCAGCAGGTATGGGGGTTATTCTAGGACTATTACTGTCATTTACAACTGGGATATGGTTTCCAATAGAATGGATGCCTCAACCTATAAGAATACTAGCAACAATATTTCCACCAGCATTGAGTATTGAAATAAGTAGAAGAATAATAGTATTTGAACCACCATATGAAACACTACTAATAGATAGCATAAAGATCATAACATCAACAATAATATTCTTAACCACAGCCATAACCATATATAAGAAAACAATACAAAAATACATGGAAATATAAAAGTTAATATATATTGACCATATACAATTTTACAACTTATATAAATTTATTAAAGAGTTGAATGTATATGAATGAAAAATGTGCATTCTAGGAATATTCAAAAACATTGAAGAAATTTAATTATTTAACTGATTAGGGAAGATGATGTAATAAAACCTAATTTTTGAAACTTTATCCATGCTGGAAGCATGTTATAGATGAATTAACCTAAATTTATCGATAGAAAACCTTTTCCAATAGATTGTTAAAGGATTATTTGACAGTTATGGTTAATAAATTGAAGGAAAAATTACTTCGCAATGAAGTTACCTATGGCGTTTGGATTACAATGAATTGCCCTGATATCGTTGAAGCTTTATCCATGCTGGATTTTGATTGGATGCTTATTGATATGGAGCATTCACCATTAACAATTAGTGATGTCCAAAGGATTCTGCAAGTTATAGATGAGAATAAGATTACACCTCTAGTTAGAGTTTGGTGGAATGATTTTGTGCAGGTAAAGCTTGTTTTAGATGTTGGAGCTATGGGCATTATGGTTCCATGGATTAATAATGCTAAACAAGCTGAAGAAGCTGTTAAAGCTATGAGGTATCCACCTAGAGGTATGAGGGGTTACGGACCTAGGAGGGCTGCAAAATACGGATTAAAACTAAAGGATTATCTTGAAAATGTTGATAAAGATTTAATGTTAATAGCCCAAATAGAAACTCTGGAAGCCGTTAGAAATCTAGATGAAATAATGATGGTTGATGGTGTAGATGCGCTCTTCATAGGACCATATGACCTTGCAACATCGCTGGGACATATTGGAAATCCTCAGCACCTGGAGGTTCAAGAAGCAATAAATAAAATCTTGAGAAAATGTTTGGAAAGGAGTAAGCCTATAGGCATATACAGCTCACTGGAGATGGTTGAGAAACATAGAGATATGGGATTCAAAATGATAGCTATTGGAAGCGAAATAAATGCATTAATAGCAACATTCAAGAATAAACTTGATGACTTGAAAGGGAAGGAATAACTGTTCAATGCATTAATGTCACATAAATTTCATCCACATTTTTGATGTATACCTAAACTAAAGTGTATGTTATGGATATATGAAAAATGTTATGTTTTAGATTTATTTTTTACATTTTTGCATATTTCCTCAATACCCTTCCAGGCTTTGCACCTGTATGTTTCCCATAATATATTACTGGTACCCCATTTACTAAAACGTGAATAATACCTGTTGGTAGTTTATGTGGATCTGTGAATATTGCATTATCCTTTACATTATTTGGATCGAATACCACGATGTCTGCATATGCTCCCTCACGTATTATTCCACGATCTCTAAATCCAAGTCTCCATGCTGGTAAATATGTCATCTTCCTTACAGCTTGTTCTAAACTTATAATTTTACGTTCACGTGAATATATGCCTAAAACTCTTGGGAAGGTTCCATAATATCTTGGGTGAGGTTTACCCTTACCTAAAATCCCTTCAGGCGCCACAGCACTACCATCAGATCCCACCATAACCCATGGTAATCCCATTGCAAATTCCACATCATCTTCACACATACCAAAACTTATATGTGAAACCCTGGTCTCTTCATCAATTAATAGTTTAATCACGGTGTCTATTGGATTTAATTCAAGCATTTTTGAAATTTCACTAACAGTTTTCCCAAGGAATTGCTTATTCTTTTCAAGGTAGGATATCATTATTCTATCCCAATAGTCAGGTTCCCTATTGGAGTAGCTTTCAAGATGACTCTTAATTTTAGATAGACTTTCAGGGTTCTTCAATCGCTCTAAGAGTTTTTCAGCTCCACCCTCATGAGTCCAATCTGGTAGTAGAGATGATAGACTTGTACTTGAAGCTATGTATGGGTATTGATCTGCAGTTACATCTACGCCTCTTCCCCTAGCTTCTTCAATTATTTTGGCTGCATCTCTAATTTTACCCCAATTCAGTTTCCCACTAGCTTTGAAATGGCTTATCTCCACAGGGACTCCTGCTTCTTCACCTATACGTACAGCTTCCCTAACAGCTTCAAGTAATGTTGCACCTTCACCTCTAATATGACTTGCATATATACCATTATACTGAGCTACAACCTTAGCTAATTCAATTAATTCATCAGTTTTAGCATAACTACTTGGGGGATATATTAGTCCAGTACTTAAACCCACAGCTCCATCCATCATAGCTTCAGCCACAAGCTTCTTCATCTCCTCCAATTCACTCTTAATGGGTGCCCTATTCTCAAAACCAATAACATAAGATCTAACAGTAGAATGGCCAACATGAGATGCAACATTAAGTGAAATACCATTACCCTCCAATTTGTTGAAGTATTCACCCATGGTAGACCAATCCAGTTTCAACAAACCCTCAAACTCTGGTAAAACAAACTTCTCCATATAAGCCTTTAAAAAATCATTTAGCGGAGCTGCAGAAC
>JAWBOZ010000076.1:0-4766 GCA_038825625.1 Methanomethylicia archaeon
TTAAACATAACAATAAAAAATCCAAGAATAATATTTCAAGTTCCAGCAGATATACCAATAACAAACTATAGATGGCATCCATATAAACCAGAATTCAAATACATTCAAAGGGATGGAAAATACTATGTAATACTAACCAACATAACTATTCCAGCAAGAAGTAAAATGTACTTCACAATTGAAAACATAGATGACAATGACACACCACAAATCAGATTTCTAAATACACCACAAAACATAGATAAAAACAAATGGACAAAAATAACTGTTGAAGCATTAGATAATGGGTGGGGAATAAGAGAAGTAAATATAGAATACAAAACAAGTGAAGGAACATGGCAGAAAGCACCAATGTTTGACTTAGTGAAAAAAGAACAGGGGAAAGTAATTTATGACGTATGGATCCCACCAATATCAATAGACACCACAATGACGATAAAAGCCACCGTTGAAGATATTTCTGGTAAGAGCACAGAAACAACCACAAATATAATTGTTGGACAACCAAAACCGAAATACACACTAAAAATACTCTCATCACCAATAGAGGGAATAACAATAACCATCAATGGAACCAGTATAAACACACCATACACAGCAACATTGGAACAAGCAAAATACACAATAACAATACCACAAGAAATAACCATTGCAGGAAAACAATATAGATTTGAGAAATGGAGTGATGGAAATACACAAAATACGAGAACAATAACATTAAATCAAGATCAAACATTAACCATACACTACACAGCAATAGAACCTGTACAGACACCATTAACAACATATATAGCAATGATAGCAATAGCCATAATAGTAGTGATAATAATCGTTATAAAAAGGAAATAAATAAATCACCCAACTTTTCTTTATAATAGCAAAGTTAAAAATAATTATAACCATACTTAAGAATAATTTGTGAATAAAATAAAAATAGTCATAGCACCAAACCTTAAACTACCAAATATTAGGATAGCAGAACAAATAATTAGATCCATGGAACATAACACAATACTAATACATACATATGAAGAATTGGAACCACAAGTAAAAGCATTAGCTGATGGAAGAATTGCATATGAAAAATTTATTGAAAATATCTCGAAAAGTAGATTAGCTTTACACCCCATAGGTAGTTGGCTATACTCATTAGACCCAATATTAAAAGCTATAGAAAGAATAAAAAAGATAAATAGTAATGTTGAAGTATATTGCTATAAAGATTTAAGAAGTGAAAGGGAATTACATGAAATATCCTCTCAAATATTCATATTAACAGCAAAAAGCAAAATCTTGGGTAAAATAAATTTGAAGGATTGGAAGAATACATTAAAACAACGTATAACACTGAGGGATAGAATTTTAGAAGCAGAAGCTTATAAAATTCATGGAAAAGCCCAAGGAGAAAGCCTATGCACAGCTGGATTAAGTGGATTTATGCTTGGAGAAAAATTATCTCAAATGGGACATAAAGTTGAGTTAGAAGATTTTATGGAAGAATATCATCCAACACCCTTAGAAGAATTGGAAATAAAACTTAGCAGAGGGGAATTAAGCGATGAAGAAACTAAAGTCTACATAAAAGAATACCTAAACTACATAGAAAATTATATCTTAAAAAGTGATAATTTAGATCAAGCATACTATCAATGGCTATATGATAATCATCCATCAATTAGAAATAAAATAAGTCTCGAAGAAATAAAATTCTTAAACTCAATAATAAATAGGAGATTTTAAGATCCACTATAACCACCAATTATTGGAATCTTCTCACCACATTTTGGACAAGTGCTATCCGCATTCAAATTATATTCAACTATTGTAAAGACATAACGTTTAATCAATAGTTTTGAACATTTTGGGCAATATGTATTCTCTTTATCATGACCTGGAACATTTCCAATATAAACATAATTCAAACCCTCCTCATGACCAATCCTCCAAGCCTTCTCTAAAATTTCCACAGGAGTTCTATACGCATATAATCCATATTCAAGAGCTTTATATGCAGGATAGTACTGTGTTATATGCCAAGGCGTATTTTCACCAAGCTCACGCTTAATTCTACTAGCAATACTTCTCAAACAATCCTCATCATCATTAACACCAGGAATAACTAAAGTTGTGACCTCAACATGAACACCAAGCCTCTTAAATTCAATGCAATTCCTCCAAACCTTTTCCACATCAGCATCACAATACTTCTCCACAGCTTCACCATCACCCTTAATATCAACATTAACAGCATCTAAACCATTCTCACACAACAATTTTAGAGCATCAAAACTCATATAACCATTGGTTACAAAGGTATTATAATATCCATGAGATTTAGCCAACTTAAAAACATCAATGGAATACTCCAATAAAAGTGTGGGTTCATTAAAGGAAATACTGGTACCAATACAATTGTATTCACCAACCATCCTAACAAAATCTTCCGGAGAAATATAATTACTCCTCCTTAAATCTGGTGGAAACTTACTTATCATATAATTTTGACACCAAGGACAAGTAAAATTACAGGACCAACTACCAACGGTTAAAGCATAACTACCAGGATAAAAGTGGAATAATGGCTTCTTTTCAATAGGATTAGCATTTAGAGAGGAGATATCACCATAAATAATTGTATACAATTTACCATTAATATTACGTCTAGTTCTACAGAAACCATTCTTACCATATGGAATTATACAAAACCTTTCACAAGTCTTACACCTAACCTCACCATCAAGTTTATCATACAATAATGCTTCTCTAACACATGGATTAACCTTAAACATTAAACTACACCCATCTACATTGAAATCTTCGATAAGTTTTCCAATAATATATCCTCATTATTTGGAGCTCTAATAAATAATGCCACATTCTTCCTTCTAGTGGCTTTATGAGAAATAAATAGCCATTCACCAGTATCAAGCTGTGCAGTTTTATCAAGAATCTCCGGACTTATACCTGAAGCATCAGCAATAACATGTCTATCATAACTCCTAGGCAATGTTCCAGCATAATAACTATGCAATTGCTGTATAGCATTAACATTTAACCTAGCCACCCTCTGAGTGCTTATCCAACCATGAATCCTATACTTCCTACCCTGCCTTAAAAGACGCTCCACATCGATATTTGCTTGTAAAGTTAAATCCTCTTTCCTAACTTCATCTGGAATGAATTCTTGAGCTTCATCCAAAACCACAAGTATTCTAGGACCACCAAAACTCCTCTTCCTCAAAGTGAATAAAGCACTAATAAGTTTGGATGCAAAAGCTCTAGCTTGTAATGGATCTGGAACATAGGATACTATAAGCCTAGATTTATCACCACCCATAAGAAGCTCAGCAATATCCCATGGGGAGAGACCGTAATCATGTTCTTCAATTTCATTAACATTACTTAATTTCTCCTTAAAAATCTCCAATATACCGGTAAACTTTGTTTTAGATCTACCACTCTCCAATCTATATAAAGCATCATCAACTAATTTGAGGATGGTGTTTTTAATCTCTCTATATTCACTTTTAATAGCAATATCGCTTAAACGTGTTTCTGGTGAAAGTTTCTTGATAATAACATTTAAATTGTGATATAGCTCTGATGCCAAAAGTTTTGTTAATTGATTTTGATCATCCCTTAACTCATCAAGCAACCCTAACATGTAATCCAACTTATCACTTTCCCTACCCTCCAAATCTATTCTACCAATCCCATTATTACCAATTAAATTTAGAATATTATACTCCACCTTCTCCCTCATATCACTATCTCCAATAAGTTTATCCTCTAAACTTTCAGGTATAACTTGAGAAGCTAGAAATGCTTCTACAGCATCATCACTAGCAATAAAATCCTCTGTGGAGAAGATCATCCCATGATTTATAATTTCATCAAGCAGATTTATGCTATATTCTCCAGCAACATCAATTACAATTATGGAGGTATTTGGTAGATGGTTTAAAACCTTCCTAATAATTAATGAAGTTAGATTAGATTTACCGCAACCAGTAAAACCAAATACTCCACCATGAAACTTAATTAAATTCAATAAATCTATCTTAAGCTTATGTTGAAAACCAATAAGCTCACCAATCTCAACACCATCCTTAACATTGACAAGTTTATCAATAGCCCAAGAAGATAGTAAATGAGCTTTAGCACCCACAAGCGGCATAATATTTGGATCATAATCAAAATGTATATTATCATCAACAATACTCATCGCATAACCAGTATACACACTCCCAATATCAATCCAAGTATCTTCAGAATCACCCCACATGGAATAAATCTTAACAAGAAAATCATTCCTCAAAGCTTTAGGCATACTAACATCCATGGAAAGCTCTTGTATATGTAAAGGTCTAACACTAAAAGTTTCATATATAAGGTATCTAACATCATTTTCAATAGGCCTCTCCACAGCAATAAAGGATGGTTTAGATAATCTATCAAGAACAGCAAGATTAAATGAAGCTTCAAGAATCCCAATAATACTCTTTAAAACGATCTTACCCTCCTCATAGGAGGTTTTAATAGAAGTCTCCCTAAGTCTACAATTAAACAAGCCATCAAGATCATCAAACCATGGATTACTAGAAACCATAAATACACCTCAAAATCATTCTAAATATTATATGGATAATCAATGTATAATATGTTTCTATGCAAATCACATAAATTAATATCTAATCCTAAAATTTCTGAATTCCCCCTTATACTCCTCCCAAAAAATTTCAACATTATCAACATGAGCCAATGGT
>JAWBOZ010000077.1:0-3489 GCA_038825625.1 Methanomethylicia archaeon
AATTTATTTATAGATGTTTTCCTTAGTTTTTGGTCCAGAAGTTATACCAATGTTCTAAAGTTCCCCTTTTCATTTCTGGTCTTAACGGTTGATAGAATTCTATGTTGTTTAATTCTTTGATTACTTCCTCTTTCTCTAAACCTTCTTTTGATAGTTTCTTAATAGTTTCTTTAACTTTCTCCATAAACTCTATATATCTTGAAGCTTCCTCTTTCTCACATACTGGTCCATGTCCCGGTATTATTTTCTCTATATTCATTTTTAAAATCATTTTTAATGCTTTTATCCATTTGTCTGGGTTTGCTGTGGGGTCTCCTCCCCATGGGAATGCTTGTGAGAATATTAAATCTCCAATAAATATTAACTTTTCATCTTTTACATATACTATTGATGAATCCTCTGTGTGGCCTCCAGTGTTCATAATTT
Organism: Methanomethylicia archaeon; assembly: GCA_038825625.1. GTDB lineage: Archaea > Thermoproteota > Methanomethylicia > Culexarchaeales > Culexarchaeaceae > JAWBOZ01. The sequence goes on from JAWBOZ010000077.1 coordinate 427, forward strand.
CTATATTGTTTAATAAGTATTTTTCATCGAATGTTTCTTGTGGTATAATTATTTCTCTTAAACCTTCATACAACCACAAACTTTCTGGTCTCTCTAATTTTATTCTTTCAATAATATTCTTTAATCCTTCTGGGCTCCATACACCTTTCAAATTCTCCTCAATTTTCTCCTTAAGTTTTCTGTGAGCTATGATTTTACAATCTTTAAATTCTTGGCATCCAAATACATGGTCTATATGGTAATGTGTTAAAATTAGATGAGTTATAGGTTTGCTGGTTATTGATTGTATATTTCTTCTGAATTCTCTTGCTGTGGCTGGGTATCCCGCATCTACAGCTATAACACCATCCTCCAATATTATTATTCCAACATTTCCTCCCCTACCAGCTCTAGTATCAGCATAAACTTTTTCAGTAATCTTTCTTAGCAAGTTCCCACTAATATATAATTATTCTTTGAACATTTAAAATATGTTTTTGGGCATAAATAGTGGTTAAGATCTATGTGGTTATCTTAAGATAAATTATATCTATTACATTGAGTTATATTTATTTGATTTTCATGATGATTCCATGCGAAGTTGCTGTAAGATTTGTTTTACCATGTGTTAGGGCTATGATAGCTAAAAGGCTTGTTTCCAATTATGGTTTAAAACAAATAGATGCTGCTAAACTTTTAGGGACTAGTCAACCAGCCATAAGCCTCTATACCAGACGTTTACGTGGTAGTGCATTGAACCTTGATGGTTATTCAGACATTTTGGAGAGTATTGATAAATTGGCTGGTTATCTTGTGAATGGTAATGTTGATGTTAATGTTTTTGCTGAGGAATTTTGTAATGTATGCAAGCTTATTAGGGTTAAGGGTCTATTATGTTCATATCATAAGTTAATAGAACCAAATATAAATGTTGAAAAATGTAATATTTGTAAAAATTCTTGATTTATAAAAATTAATGTTGTATTTTAGTTTATCCTATTTTGGTTTTAACTTCCACATTTTCCTTCAATGTCCATAGTACTGGGCAATATTTTTCTGCTAATTCCATTGCTTTAGTTAATTCTTCTCTTGAGATACCTTCAGCTTTTACTTCCACTTCTATATGCTTATATCTTCTTGGAGTTTCCTCCATGGTTTCCCCTCTTACTGTAACTTCCATCTTTTCCACATTTATCTTCCTAGAATTCAATATTCTCAACATAACTGATGATAGGCATCCTCCAAGGGCTACTAACACTAATTCCATTGCTGCAGGTCCATATCTTTTGCTTGCTCCAACAGTTTCCTCAGTCCCTCCCATTATTATTGGGAACCCTGTTTCAGTTGTGGCTATTAGTCCTATCCCTCTGTGAAGTGAAACCTTTATCTCCACCATTCTATGCACACTTCCTATTGTTAATAATTTGTCAATGTTTTATTTTTAAAGTTAATTTAGCTACTCTCCTTCCAAGCTCTTTACATTTCTCAATTTCCTCTTCATTTGGGGATTCTACTGCTGCGGCTCCATAGTGTTTGTCATGTGGGTTTCCTTGAACTATCATTCCATGAATTAGCATAGCATTTATTATGGATTGTAATGTTGTTTCAGCTCCAGTGGCTGTACCACCTGAACTTGTGAATGCTGCTCCAACCTTACCCTCCAGTTTTCCATGTATCTTCACACTTTCATCTATGAATTGCTTCAATTTAGCTGACATTTGACCATAATATGTTGGTGAACCCATTATTATGGCATCTACATTTAATAAATCTTCAATTTTCGCATCATCCACTCTTTTCACTTCAACTTTTACTTCAGGTATTTCCATGGCTCCTTCAGCTATTTTATGAGCCATTTTCTCAGTATTCCCAGTTCTTGAATCATATATTATCAAGATTTTGACCATTTTATCCCATCTTTGTTTATATTGATTTAACATTAATATTTTTCCCATTCCAATGGGAAGTCTTTAAGTATTTTTATATTCTTTAAAGTACTTTTTGGTTTTTATAAATCTATTTGTAAAGTGTTTGGTAAAGAAATATATGCTCTTTATGAAGTTGAAATTGAACATTTAGTAAGCACGGGTTATGATAGAGAGGATACAAACAGTTTCTTGAAACTTATGTTTTATCTATTGGGATCTTTTCCACATAATCAATCAAGAAGGCGTATTCTCATTCAAATTAATTATGGATGAAATGGTATTTAAATTAGATTTGGAAAGCCTCTATTATTGTTTATGATAATGAAAGATCTTTAAATGATATAATTTTAAATATAAAAAATAATAATGTATTTTTCAAGTTTAATTTTTATATACATTATTTTATGGGTTGATTTGGTAGGTATCCCGCTCTTTCTAAGTTTTTAATTATTCTCTCTTCTCTCTCCTTTGTGGATAATGTTTTCCTTTTCACATTTTCAGTCCATGTAATTTTTCTCCTGGAATATTTTTCATAATATCCTTCTTCCTCTAGCTTTTCCACCATTACTTTTATTGCTTCCAATAGTTCTTCTTGATCCTTTTCCATGTATTTGTCTATGTGAAGTATGGTTTGTATTGGTATTCTAGGTCTTGTTGGAGGGTTTTCATCTGGGTATCCCATGCATAGTAGGAATAATGGTAGTACTCCTGGAGGTAAATTTAATATTTCCATTAGTTCTTGATTTGCTAAGGCATTTCCAATGTATACTGATCCTAATCCTAGCGCTTCTGCTGCTATTACCATGTTTTGTGCTACTAGTGTGGCGTCTATTATTGAGAATAATTTTACTTCATATCCATATCCCTTCTCCAGTGATGTTTCATTTCCAGTTATATTCATTATTTTTATTAGTCTTCTGACATCTGCACATATTACTAGTGTTACTGGTGCTTCTAGGATGAAGGGTTGTTTTCCGCATGCTTCAAATATCTTTTCCCTCTTCTTTTCATCTTTAATCCATATTATGCTGTATGTTTGTAATGAACATGCTGTTGGTGCTCTTTGTCCTAACTCAATTATTTTTAACACAATGCTCTCCGGTACCTTTTGCTCTTTATATTTTCTTATGGTTCTTCTATTCATAATTGTTTGGAT
>JAWBOZ010000077.1:3499-4708 GCA_038825625.1 Methanomethylicia archaeon
TGGTATCCATATTTTCACCACCATCATTTAAGGTGTTTGTCAAACCATTCTAGCATGTATTTTAATCTTTTAATTCTTTGCTTTGGTTTTCCCGATCTACTGAATGTGTGGTTTCCACTTTTAAATAATAGTAGTTTTGCTTCTTTCCCTAGATATTTTAGTGCTGTGTAGAATAGTAGGGCTTGGTCTAGGTAGCATCTATAGTCTTCCATGCTATGTATTATTAGTATTGGTGTTTTAACTTTGTTTGCATGTGTTATTGGTGATTTCTCTATCCATTTCTCTCTGTTTGTCCACCAGTCTCCTCCTATTTGGTCTGGTACGAAGTGGAATCCTATGTCTGTGGTTCCGAATTCAGCTAGCCAGCAGCTTATGCCATTTAGTGATGCTGCTGCTTTGAACATGCTTGTTTGTGTTACTATCCAGTTTGTCATGTATCCTCCATAGCTTATTCCTGTAACTCCCATTCTATCTTTGTCTATGTATGGGTGTTTCTCTGTTACATGGTTTATCATTTCCATTATGTCTTGGTAATCTCTTTCACCATATTTCCCCCTTATATCTGCAAATTCTTCGCTGTATCCTCCGCTTCCCCTAATATTTGCATATACCACTACGTACCCATTGGCTGCACATATTTGATGTTCAAACATGAATGCATATCCAAATGTGCTTTTTGGTCCTCCATGGATGAACACTATTGCTGGATACCTTTTCCCTTCCTCATAATTTACTGGCTTCATTATCCATCCTTCAATATATTCTCCATCTGAAGCTTTGAATTGGAATTTTTCATGCCCTTGAATTTTCACTTCCCTTAATATTTCGTTATTGAAGTTTGTCAGCTTTTTCTCCACCCCATTTTCCATTATGTATATTTCTGCTGGTTTTGTTTCTGTTATTTTTGTGTATACTATTTTGTTTCCTTTAACTTGGAAGTTGTCTATTATGAATTCTCCTGTGACTATCCCTTCTATTTCTCCATTTTCTAGATTCATTCTATATATGTTGTGTGTTCCTCCCTTTGTGAGTGTGAAATATAGTTTATTTCCTTCTATTATTGGTGGTTGTGGTGCTTGGTATGGTCCTCTAACATCATAGTATATACTTAGATTTGTTTGATATCCTGTTTTACCTGTTAAATTCCTTATTTCTCCTGTGCTTATGTTTATCATCCATATTCCTTCATGTGTTGGATAGCCCCTTTTG
>JAWBOZ010000078.1:0-4676 GCA_038825625.1 Methanomethylicia archaeon
GATAATACGCCATCTAGTTATGCCAAATCATATTGAATGCTGCACAAAGCCAGTATTGAAATGGATAAGTGAAAATACTCCGAGAGCAATGGTAAATATAATGGAGCAATATAGACCAGAACACTTGGTTGTAAAAAACCCGGAAAAATATCATGATATAAATAGGAGGGTAAATTGGAGTGAAATGAATGAAGCATATGAATATGCAGATATGCTAAAGATCTGCTATAAACCTGTATCTTAATTTAGATGGATTATATAAAAGTCATTGGAATCGTAGTGTAGAACAATATCAAAGAATGTAAGGATATCGTATAAAAATTTTGGATAAATAGTTAAATGCTTATCAACAACGTAAATTCCACCACCAATAAATATGGATAATAACCTTAAAGATAATATTCGGGAGATCATCACCACTAATTTAACCTTTTCAGTGGAAAGTCTTAATGAAACTTTATAATAATCTTTCAATAGGATGTGAGGTATATGTTTTGGCTTAGGTGGGGAGATAACGTAAACAATAGTATCTATATTACTATTTCTAAATCTGAAGATGTCATATGGATTTAAATCCTCATCAAGACAATTTAATATGTACTGATTATCCCCAATAAATCCATTTATGTATAATGGATGTTCAAAAATAAATAAAGTGTTTTCAAAGAATTTAATGGAACTGTAAATGAAATTCGAGATCTCACCACCGAATAGGATGATCTTGTAATGCCTCTTAGATCTAAACAGTTCAAAAATCTTATCAACACTAATCTTCTCAACAAAATTCATTTTCAATCATTCTCCATAAAATAACTGAACCGACATGTGTACAAATGTTCCTCATCCTAACAAAACCATAAGGCTTATCATTTGAGTAACATGTACAAATATATATACCAAGATTGTTAAGAAATTTAAATATATAAAATGCATCACTATCACCAAATTCAATTCTACCCCTTACAAGCCATATATTTGGGGTATTGGTCTCCAAGATATCATTAAGCCTAATAATGCAGCGATTAATCCATGAACGACTCTTACCACGAAACTTCAATTTAAATCTATTTAAGGCATCATTAAAGCACATCAATAAGCCCTTCCTCAGAAATGGCAAATAATGCCGATTCACCCTTAGGCAGGTAGGGGCTATCCTCCACAGAAATCCTCCTCACAGAATGCTCCAAACCCTTCTTAACATTACCAGAGGATGCGTATTGAAGAAATAGTCTATGTGTAGTTCCATGAGCAACTATGTTACCTCCAGCTGCAGCCACACCTCCACCAAAAGTTGGTTTAGAAATAACTTGATTTGTGACAACAACATAAACATTGTATAGCATAGCTAAACGCATAAGGAAGTTAAGCATATAATTGAGTGTTTGTTGTCTAGCCACAAGCATTTCCCTACCTCTATATTCAGCACGCACATGCGAGACGAGACCATCTAAAACTATAAGTTTAACATTCTTCTCCTCAATATATTTTGGTGCAATAATCCTGATGCAATCTATCTGTTCATCAACGTTTAAGGGTTGTGATAGAAAAATGTTCCCCAGCGGATTACTAAAATTGAATCGATCAGCAATCTTAGTTAATCTAGTATCTGAAAATGTACCCTCACAATCAATATATAGTACTCCACCATCAACCCCACCACTATTCCTAGTTAATTGTGCCTTAATTGAAAGCTGAAAGCAAAATTGAGATTTACCAGAACCGTATTCACCTACTAATTCATATATACATCTAGGCTCTATACCACCCTGAAGCAACCTATCTATAGAGTTAACTCCAATTGAGATTCTAGGTAATAATGCTCTACTTGATGAGAAGTCATATGCATTAAGTATCCTATGAGGACGAAATATGTTTCTAACATATATTAAAGCTTTATTAAGCCTAGAGAAATCATTTAAATCTAATAAAGATATCAGTTCATCTATACTGTATAATGAAAGTTGTTTGGGACTGATGATGCCAACCTTCCTCAACTTCTCAGCAGTGTTAGGCCCCACACCTGGAATATCCTCTAAACTCCTACATTCATCGCTCATTTCCATCACCTTTAAGGTAATTCCTTAACCAATTCAAATGTGAAATGACTTTGTCAAGTTCATAGGCAAAGGAGAATTCATAACTAAAGATCATAGACTCCAACTTATTAAGAGCTTTAATAAATTCATCAAACTCATTTGCATTTAAAATGCGTTCAAAAACAATTCTATCATCATAACCCTTAATATATCTCTTTGGATATAGGACCAATCTAACCCTAATGGAATTTTCAATAAATCTAAAGGATAAAAGTGACGAATACTTTTCAACAACCTTTAATAATATCATGAATCCTCTACCATCATCATCCCACCTAATTAGATCAGGCAATCTCATCCACCCCCAACATGAGAATAATCATCAAGAGCTGAGAGACCATAAGGAGATAATTTGAGATAATACTTTCCATCACGATGCATAAATTCAGTGATCAACCCATTAACTAGGAATGTTGTTAAAACCCTTTTAGCTTCAGTGGCGTCAACACCCAAAACGCTGGTGGCATAACCTATAACAAGATCCCTATCCATGGTCCCCTCAGATAGGAAGGATAGAATACCATATGCAACATCAGCCTTTCCTCCAAAGATCCTCTTAAGAATATTAGGGATTGATGGAATAGATAATTTAAGTACATCAGGAATATCAAATTCCCCAACAAATTTTATTTCCCTACCATAATTGGCAAGCTTAATGATTCCATCAGTAAAAATGAGGAAACAATCTTTAGGAATAGTATTTAAGAAGCTGAAATCAAAATCCTTATCAAAGAGGAAAAAACGTGAAAAATTTTCCATGGTGATCCCATCCCTTGGAATTGGGGAGAAGACCATATTTAATAGAGATCTAACCCTAGAATTCAATCCCATAGGATCCTCTCCGGATAAGACAATGTAGCCATCACTACCATTCTTTATAATATCATAAAGTAGCATGGATCTTTCAAAGGAAATCGCATATTCTTCACGTAATGCTCTATTAAGCGTGGGAGCCAATATATCTACATCTTCAATTAACATAAAATCGGAATTTATGAGAAGCTTATGTATTAGGATGAGTGATGAAAAAACTCTAAACTCCACTGGCAGATGACTTATATCAATTATGGTTAAACCCTCATAATCATTTGGAAAGCCATATGAGGACTTAAATGATGAGCCAAATCTACCAACATTCATTAATTCTAGAAATCTAAGTAAGCGATATACTTGTGATGGATATCTGGAAAATCTGGTTTGAGATTCCACCTCCAAAACAATGTCCTCAATTGTTGGATTAAAAATCCCTTTATGAGATAGATTTAATAGTGAGGATTGTAGAATTCTTGCAGAATCTTCCCCAAGATGAAAACTAAGCCTAAAAATATCAGTGATAATTTTAATATCATAATAAGGATCATCAATCCTAAGGTTTAATGGATTTATGGATGCATTAAAACCTAGCTTCAATACATGAACATTGTCAAAGAATTTACTGAAAAACTTGTATAACCCACAGGGGTCAATGATCACTCCGAAGCCCCAATCACAATAATCCAGTAAACAACAATTGATTTTTAAACGACCCTTTAAATGACCAAAGGAGCCAATAAACATACTTTCATCATCAAGCCTTGACAAAAATTCGTGAAGATTCACTAATTCTAGATTGAAAATGTTCTTAAACAAAGCTTACACCTCAAAATTAAAACAATTCTGTGGGAGTAGTAATGATAATAATTCATGACCACCCATAATCTTAATATTACCTGCCGGAATGGATATGGATAGTGAGTTCAATAAATCAATAACTTTAGATAGAGTATTAGATTTATCGTAAACACCACATTTAGCACTTAATATTAAAGAATATTTTTCACCAAAATCATTATCATATCTAAGTATTAGGAAATATCCTAATGGAATTTTTAGGAGAATGCTCTTAAGAATACCATAATCATATACATTAGAGAAAAGAATACCGCCATAAACAACAGTGAATCCAAAATTATCGTAAACCAATAATAATTTGTCGAGAACTTCAGATCTAACCATATTCTTAACATCCCTTCCACCATTAAAGTGCACCCTCCTAAACAATAATTCCCTAACAATCCTGTTATCATGGTTATTATGTTTATGAGTATGCTTGAAAACAGAGATTACGAGTAAAAGAACTATGAAGGGTATGGACAACCATGGATTTAAAATTGCAGCAAATAATATTAGAGATATAAGTATTAATAGCTTCATAACCCTTAAAAGAAATTTGTAAATTATGGTAAATAAGCGTGGTTTAGGTATACGACGAATCGGCGAAAAATGAATATTCAATTTCAACCGAATAATTATTGAGAATAAATGTCAAATGAAGTGGGAGTGGAAGATATAAGAATAATAAGTGAAGAAACAAGGATGAAAATAATAATGCTATTAAATGAGAGGGTAGAACTCGGATTAAACGATATATCAAAGTTAATAGGCAAAGCAAAATCAACAACCTCAGAACACTTGAAAATATTGATGGAAAATGGAGTAATAGAGAGAGAGCAAACTGAAAGGGGATACATATACAAACTATCAGATAAAGGTAAGAGGATCATGGAAATGATGAGGCAGAAGGATTGGAAGGTATCCGTT
>JAWBOZ010000079.1:0-4641 GCA_038825625.1 Methanomethylicia archaeon
CACTGCCGCATGCAATCAATTATTTCTTATAATAATATATTTGATCGAAATTTATATTATTTATTTGTTAAGTTGGTCTCTCCATTATCATAAGATTTATCATTTAATGGGTGGAGGTTATGCCCTATTTTAACGATAAGTTTATATTAAACCTCTTTAGTTTCTTCTTTTCTATATAGTAATGTTGTAGTGGTTGGAATGTGGGGTTATGGATATGCTTTTAATGTATGCTGCCATTGCCATTGGATTTGTAGCCATGCTTATTGCGATTTATTTATCCCTCAAAATAATTCATGAACCCGTTGAAAATTTTAAGATGTCTTTAATTGCTGGATACATTAAAGAAGCTGCAAATGCCTTCATTAAGAGGCATTATAAGACGATTTTATTCTCCATTACAATTCCAATGTCTCTGCTATTATTTCTAGATTTAAAGATTGCATTAACATTTCTTTTTGGGGCTTCCTCATCTCTCTTGGCTGCATACATTGGTTTACGTATTGCTGTTGAAGCCAATGTTCGTACAGCCTATTTAGCAATATCTTCACCATTAAAAGCTTTTAAATTGGCTTTTAGTGGTGGGGCAGTTGTTGGTTTGTCTATTGTGAGTTTAAGCCTAATTAGTGTGGGTTTCCTATACCTTGTGCTTCAAAATCCTAATTATATTGTGGGATTTGGTTTTGGAGCTAGTTTATCAGCCTTATTTGCACAGCTTGGCGGTGGAATCTTCACTAAGGCTGCTGATATTGCTGCGGATCTTGTTGGTAAAATTGAGCATCGCATCCCAGAGGATGATCCACGTAACCCAGCAGTTATTGCTGATCAAGTTGGGGATATTGTTGGTGATTGTGCTGGTAGGGGATCTGACTTGTTTGAATCCATAAGTGATGACTATATAACTTCTATGCTCTTGGGGTCTATGCTGATGAGCAGATTTGGGGTTAACATCATTATTTTCCCAATAATTCTCGGAGCCTTCGGCATTCTATCAACTTTGGTTGGGGTTCTATTCATAAGATTTCTTTTTAAAGGTAAACCAATATTGATTTTTAATTTAGGTTTACTTTTTACAGCAGTTATGTGTGTTATTGGAGCCTTCATATCATCAATAGCTACTGTCATTGATTTCAGGATCTTTTTAAGTGTAGTAAGTGGTTTGATTTCCAGTTTAGCTGTGGGTTTAATAGTTCAATATTACACTGGCTTTGGCGGTGGTCCAGTAAAGAGTGTAGCTGAATCTTCGAAGCGTGGTGCTGCCATAAATATTTTAACAGGTTTATCTTATGCTTTACAAAGCCCCTTCATGCCTATAATTATGGTTTCAGCATCTTTCCTCTTCTCCTATATGATAACTGGCGGTTCAATATATGGCTTGCTAGGCGCTAATCTCGGCACCGATCTTGCAGCTGGAATAATAATGTCTGGTGATGCTTTTGGACCCATATGTGATAATGCTGCTGGAATAGCTGAAATGGCTGGTGTCAGAGCTTTTAATGGTGGCTTGGATGAGCTTGACGCTCTTGGAAATACGACTAAAGCTTATACGAAAGCTTTCGCCACAGTTTCAGGGATATTCTCCACGCTTTTAATATTCATAACTTATAGTGAGATTGTCAAGCTCTGGGAGCTTAATTTCAATGTTTTAAATGCTATCTTCTTAACTGGATTATTAATTGGTTCAACACTACCATTCCTATTCTCTTCAATGGTTATTGGTGCAACCAGTAAAACCGCTCTTAAACTGGTTGATGTTGTTAGGGATTATCTTAAGGGGAATCCTGAAATAATTAAGGGGAACGCTAAACCTGATTATGCTAAATGTGTAGATATAGCCGCAAAATTGTCCCTTAAAAGGATGATTCTTCCAGGATTTTTAGCTATATTATCACCTATACTTGTAGGATTTATTCTGGGTAAATATGCTCTTGGCGCCATGCTGCTCGGCAGTTTAGTTGTATCTGCATCGCTTTCACCAATGTTTACATTTGGTGGTGGTTTATGGGATAATTCCAAGAAGTATATTGAGAAGGATTTCTGGATGAAGGGCACCCCTACACATGAAGCTGCTGTTATTTGTGATACTGTTGGTGACCCATTGAAGGATGTTGCAGGTCCATCATTAAACATATTTATGAAACTTATAAACATGACATCCCTAATTATAGCGCCGATATTGGCTTCCATGTGAAGATAACTTTTATAAGATATAACATCATAACTTTAAAAATTATGTCTGAGGAAGTTAAAGAGGGGCTTGAATATAAGGGGATTGGCAAGTATAGGGATAGGATCATTAATGGTCCTATTATTAGCACATTGATTTGGCTTGGACTCCCTCCACTAGTTAATCAGATCGTTATGGTGGCTTACCACTTCTTTGATGCGTATTGGCTTAGTATGTATAGTGATTTTGCCGTTGCTGTTCCGAGGCAGACATGGCCTGTAATTATGCTTTTTCAAGCTGTTCTTAATGCTCTGACCGCTGCAAGTTTAAGTATGGTTTCACAGTATATTGGTGCAAAGGCATTTAAGGATGCCAGTCTATCAGCTTCCAAATTCTTTACAGTGTCCTTTACACTTGGGGGTTTATTCTTCATAACCTTCTTATCTCTTAGGAATATTATTTTCTCCATTCTAATCTCCGTTCCGCCTGAAATTTTTAATGATATAATGGATTATTCCGGTGTGATAGCTTTGGATGTATTCCTAAATTATATTTCATTTATATATACAACTCTACTTCAAAGTGTTGGTGATACTAGGAGGCCTGCCATAGTGAATGTCATCGCAGTTACAACTAATGTATTTTTTGATCCATTATTGATATTTGGTATAGGTCCGTTCCCAAGGCTTGGAGTTATAGGGGCTGCCGCCACTGATGTTATGGGTAAAATAATCTCCATAATTGGTTTAACCTATATCCTTAGGAAGAGTTACCCAGAATTGAGGGTGAAATTTACAAGAGATATTGATTTTGAATGGATTAAATTGGTTTTAAGGATAGGTGTCCCCATATTAGCTTTGGGTTTAACGAATAGCTTTGCCTTCCTATTCCAATTGAGGCTTGTAAATACCTTTGGAGTTATAGTGGCTACAGCTTATTCCATTGGTTTTGTTGTAATGGATATTGTTGATGGAGCTTTATGGGGTTTTGTAGGTGCCAATTCCATTATGGTTGGTCAAAATCTTGGTGCAGGCAATATTCATAGAGCTAGAGAAGTATCATATAAATCTGCACTCCTATTGTTCGGTGTTATCACCTTGGGCTCAATAATCCTTTACCCATTTAAACAAAATATAGTTACAATATTTACAGATAATCCCCAAATAATTGCTGAAACAGACATGTTTCTCCAAACATTACTACCTACATTATCCTTCTTCGGGCTATTTATGATGGGAATGTCGACTGGTAGAGGTTCTGGACATACAATAGTACCAACCATCATTGGAATTATAAGATTATGGATTATTAGGATAGCCATGGGATATATGCTAGCATTAACTCTCGGTTTAGGTTCATTTGGAATTTGGTTGGCTCTATCGTTGAGCAACGTTGTAGGTGGAACAATAGCTATTCTATGGATAAAATATGGGAATTGGACAAAAGCAGTTGTGAGAAGAACAAAAACTATTTAATTAGTTTAAATTTTAATTCCAACAATTATATAGTTTTTGCATATCAAATAACCATTAACATTAGTATTAAAGCTAGGAAGCTAGATCCAAATATGGGGATGGAACTCAGCTTAGCTCTTCTTACAGCTTTATCTATTAGTATGGTTAAATTCTCCAATGATCTTCTTCCAATAACTTTAACATTTGGGGCAATCATATTTCGAAATCCAGTTCTTGCCCATTCTAAGTTTTCTAATGCCCTCTTTGCAGTTTCCAATATATATCCAATAATCACTTCATGTTTTACTACTTCACCTATGGGATGATATCCGCGCTCACTTAATGTTAAAGCAGTTACAAGATGCGTATCAGTTGTAAAAACTTCACCATCATCAAAACCAATGGATTTAATCGACTCCAAGATCTTCTCCCGCAATCCGGAGACCATATTGTTTCCATCAATTACAATGTAGGCTACCCTTTGACCATCAACCTCTATTGCAATTATAGTTATACCCCCAGGTCCCATACCATCCTTAAGGCTAAACTCCTTAGGCATTATATGGGCTACACCCATTCTAAATTTAGCCTTACCCATTAAAGCTAAATCCCTCAAACACTTAAGAGCCGCATCTTCCAACGCTCTACATGCAACATCAACATTCAACACACCATCAATACTATTGTGGGCATTCATCAAAACACATGATTTAAACCCAAGATTCTCAAGCTCTCTACAGATAATTGTACTCAACTCTTCAGGTAAGTCTTCTGTCGTGTTTGGGGATAGGGAAAACGACATTAAAACCATATCCCCAAAAGCTTGACAACAGCATGTCGCCAATTCATTGCTAACTTTAACAAATCTTGTAGCTTCCGTATCCTTAACCTCCATACTCGTAGATTTAAGTATATTGTCAATTAATTTTTGCATCTGCTTCTGTGATGTTAAATCTCGATCATGCCCAACTAACCCTAATGGTACACATACAAAACACTTATTTAATTCCCTCTCTAAAGCAT
>JAWBOZ010000080.1:0-4568 GCA_038825625.1 Methanomethylicia archaeon
ATCCGTGGCTTACTTCTCCCTCACCCCAAGGATCTGGAACTTCATCATCAAACAACTTATCAATGAGCTTCTCCCAGTTAGGTCTCTTAGAGTTTCTTAGCTGGTTTATTTTCGCTTCTAGAGGTATTGTTTTAGCTAATTCTTGTGCAAGTTTTAGATCTTCTTCGCTGTATTTTGGTAAGCCTATCTCCCTCATATTTTTCACTATTAATTCAGATATGGTTCTGTTGGGTATTTTGTTATACACTCCCTTTATGAATTCTACTTTGTGTTGTGTTTGTGTCATTAGTGCTGCCCCCTTCGCTATATCGAGAACCCAATTGTATATCTGGTCAACCTGATCTCTTTCAGGTGCTCTTATTAGATACCAGCTTCTTGCGTAGTCTGGTACTATGTTGGGTTGTCCACCTCCCTTCTCAATTATGTAGTGTATTCTTGCATCTTGAATTATATGCTCCCTCATATAATTAACACCAACATTCATCAACTCCACAGCATCAAGAGCACTCCTACCAACCTCAGGACTACCACCAGCATGAGAAGCCCTACCAAAAAAGTGGAATTTCACTGAATTATTTGCTAAACTACTCATTAATGTTGCTCCATTCATTGCACTAGGGTGATGACTTACAACAGCGTCTACATCGTTGAAATAGCCATCTCTAACCATAAACACCTTTCCACTAAAGTTCTCTTCAGCTGGGCATCCATAAAACCTAATAGTCCCCTTAATACCAAATCTTTCAATAGCATACTTAACAGCTATTGCAGCTGCAAGCCCACTAACACCATGAATGTTATGTCCACATCCATGTCCCGGTCCTCCTTCAACTATTGGTTCCTTCCATGAAACCTTCTTCTGTGAAAGTCCTGGTAATGCGTCATACTCCCCCATAACACCAATAACGGGTTTACCGGATCCCCATGTGGCTATAAAGGCTGTGGGCATACCTGCAATTCCCATTTCAATCCTAAAACCATGTTTCTCCAGTTCATTAGCGAGAAGCTTAGAAGACTTAAATTCCCTTAAACCCAACTCTGCATACTCCCACACTGTATCACTCAACAATATTATCCTATCCTTATTTTCTTCCATCCAATCTAGTACATACTCCTTCTCCTTAATCATAACCCTCAACCATATATCAACCTCTTCATATAAATACGTTCTCATTAGTGAATTCTACAATGCAAAGAAACATTTCATAATATTTTTAATAATTCAGATTTTTTAGTGTTTAATTGAATTCTGCTTAAAGCAATATGCTTTTTCTCGTAAATGATTTTGCAAATTTTTGTTCATATTTATTATGGGAATAGTAATTGTATCATTATTTAAGTTAAATTTAATAATGAAATAAAATTATATGCACTTACTAACATAATTCTTTTTTAGATTTATTGGAGTATGATTAAATTATGAATATGATGGATGCGAAGTCAATGGCTTATAAGAAGAATTTCATCCGTGTAATTGATGCTTTGTCTAGGAAAAATAGATGATATTTTCTGGCATTTTGAACTTGATAACATTGCCGATTGGAAGAAGATTAGGGTGACTTAGCCCCTTCCTCCGATTTTAGCTTGAAAATTATTATTGATGCAAAAGATCATCTCCTAGAAAGCTAGGTAAAGAGCCCTCGGTTGATCTCACAACAGTATTAATAGTTTAGTTAAGCATAAATTATTATCTTCATTTTCACTCTAAAATGGGAATTTTGATTTAGTTTTTTCATCAACGAAAAATATTTATTGAGTTAGAATACACTTGTTCTAATCCAATAAATACATAGTATAATGGGGATCTTATGCGATATGCGTCTAGGTCTAGAATTGATGAATATAGGGATTTTGTGTTGAGGGGGTCGGTGATTACTACATTATTGAAGTTAGGGCTTCCTCCCATGATCTCTAATATTGTATTTACTGCTTATGATGTTTTGAATTCTATATGGTTAAGCTTGTATAGTGATGTGGCAATAGCAGTTCCCCGTCAAGTTTTCCCAGTTGCATTTCTTTTTAATGGAATTATTAATGCAATGTCAGCTGCAGGGACGTCTTTAATTTCTCAGAGAGTGGGAGCAAAGATGTATGGTTATGTTAAAAAGGAGTTCTCAAGATTATTTACAGCCACTTTTATCTTTGCATTTTTTGCATCAACCATTTTCTACGTAACCAGACCATTCATTTTTAAGTATATAGTTTCAACGCCTGAGGAGATTTATGGGTATGTTCTTGACTATTCAGCATTTACTTCATTACATATGGTATTAATGAGTGTTTCTATGATTTTAGGAACGGTTATATCAAGTATGGGTGACACGAGATCGCCATCATTTATAAGTGCCATTGGCGTTGTAGTAAATACGATTTTAGATCCCTTCTTTATTCTTGGTATAGGCTTTTTCCCGAGGCTTGGTGTAGTGGGATCTGTTTTAACTGATATAATTGGCAGTTTAATATCTGTATTGGGCATATTATATGTACTTTATCGCAATTTTCCTGAAGTCACAGTATCCCTTACTAGGGATTTTAGTTTCCAATGGTTTTACCTTATTATAAAAATTGGAGGTCCAATTATGCTTATGAGTATCACTAATAGCTTAGCTTTTATTACTCAAACTCGTATGGTAAATGAATTTGGCATAATTATTGCCACAGCCTTCTCCATAGGATCTATATTCTTTCGATTAGCTGATTCTGCTCTTTGGGGTTTTTCTCGATCAATGTCTATAACTGTAGGTCAAAGCTTAGGTGCAGGATATACAAAGCGTGCAAGGGAAATTGCTATTAAAGGTGGTTTATTTACTGCAGCCATGGTAGCATTTACTTCAACAATATTATACATCACTAGATGGCAGATAGTACTTACATTTACTTCTACATATGAAATAGCGACGGAAGCGGTCTATTATGTCAATACGATATTATTGGGTTTGCCCTTCTTTGCATTATTTATGTCTGGAGATGCTGTAGGTAGAGGTTCAGGTCAAACAATAATACCAACAATTATTGGAATGGCAAGACTTTGGGGTATCCGTATCGGATTTGCCTATATACTAGCTTTCCACTTAGGATGGGGGCCTCAAGGAATATGGATTGGAATGCTTGTCAGCAACATAGTGGGAGGTTTACTCATGATCATTTGGATTTTCTCAGGAAAGTGGATGAAAACTGTAATTCCAATTGAGAAGAAAGATGAAGTTGGTCCAGATAAAGAATAATTTTAATTAAACTCTTTACTCATACATAACTAATTTGTTTAAATATTGTTTTATTTATTTTACTTCTATTATCTTAGATTAGTCTATGTTTTTAGTACTTTTCCTGGCAGTTTTCCTGTATGTTCTCCTTTTTCGACAACTATTTCTCCATTTACTATTACATACTTTATGCCTTTTGGATATGTGCATGGTTTTTCGTATGTTGCTAGGTTTTCTATTTCATTTTCGTCGAATATTACTATGTCTGCCCAGTATCCTTCCTTTATTAACCCTCTATCTTTTAGGTTTAGGAATCTTGCTGGTAGTGATGTTATTTTCCTAATGGCTTCTTCCAATTCTACAACTTTTCTCTCTCTTACGTAGTATCCTAAGAATTGTGGATATGTTCCATAGCTTCTTGGGTGTAGTGATCTGGGTTCGTCTTCAGTTGATCCATCTGTTGATATTGTTGCGAATGGTTGTTTCATTATTTCTATTACGTCTTCTTCTCTCATGTATCCCTCAGCTGCTGTTGTTTCTCCATCATCCATTATGTATAGTTTTCTCATGGCTTCCCATGGATCGTTTACACCCATTATTCTCGCTATTTCTGTGAAGTTTTTGTTTACATATTCTGGGTGTGTTTTTGAGTATGCCACTACGAAGTATGTGGTTGGGCTCCAAGGCATTCTAAATGGCATACCTCTTTTTACGAATTCCTTCTTCTTCTTTTCTATATATTCTTTCTCTATTTCATCTCTTTTTACAGCTTCTTCCTTAATCTTCTTCCACTTTTCTTCATCTTTCATATATTCAATTATCTTCTCTCTCTCCTTAAGTGATAGTTCTTCCTCTTCTCCTTCAATTTTAAAGAATTCTCCCACGTTTCGTATTGCAACTTTAAGCCATGGATATTGATCGCATATGACGTCTACACCCCTCCCTCTGGCTTCTTTTATTAATCTTATGGTTTCAAATGGTTTCCCCCAGCTATCTGGATGGCATGATTTGTGGTGCGATATTGATCCAGAGACCCCTGTTTCTTCACATATCCTTATAAATTCTTTTACAGCTTCTATCAACATTTCTTCTTCCGATCTTATGTGTGCCATGAATAACCCATTATATTCTGCAACCACTTTACACATTTCTATCAATTCTTCTGTGTATGCATTTCTCTGTACGCTATATTCTAAACCTGCAGTTAATCCAAAGGCTCCATCATCCATGGCTTCTCTAAGTAGCTTCTTCATCTCATTTAATTCTTCTTTAGATATTTCGGATTTTTCCCCTCCCTCCCCCTCTTCTCCAAGTATACTTGTTCTTATGGTTCCAAAACCTACAAATGGTGCTATATTTATTGCA
>JAWBOZ010000081.1:0-4556 GCA_038825625.1 Methanomethylicia archaeon
CTTAATATAGACCCTGACTCCTAAGAAACTATGAAATATCAATACTATTCATAATCAGGTCATTGTTAGTATATTTAAATGTGGAGCCTCGGGCGGGATTTGAACCCGCGGCCCCCCGCATGCCAAGCGGATGCTCTTCCAGGCTGAGCTACCGGCCCAATCAAGATAAAGATATTTTAAGAAATAAATAAACTTTTAATTTAACTATATTGGTTAACCCTATATTAAACTCAACATCATCGCTCTTATAATTTAGTCTTAATATAGACCCTGACTCCTAAGAAACTATGAAATATCAATACTATTCATAATCAGGTCATTGTTAGTATATTTAAATGTGGAGCCTCGGGCGGGATTTGAACCCGCGACCAACGGCTTACAAGGCCGCCGCTCCACCGAGCTGAGCTACCGAGGCTATTCCATATTTTTAGATTTTGGTTTTAATTATTTATTTTTAACTTGTAAGTATGTTTTTGATATTTCTTCAGCCATTATTTCCACAATTCTTATAGGTTCAGGTGTTCTTCCCCATATGGTGTTCTCCCTTAGGATTCTTGTTGCTTCCTCTACGCTTATTCCAATAACTTCAATGTATACTGGCTTCTCCTTCTCCTTTATCTTTATTTGATGTATTCCATTGGAGATTTTTAGTACATTCTTTATTATTTCCCATCTTTCACGCCAATCTTGGAAGTGTTTCATTAATGCTGATATTACGCTTTTATTGTCTGGTTTCATTTTTGTGTATATTATGATTGGGATCCTAGTTTCTTCCCAGATTCTTTTTACATCCATTAGGTTGAATCCTCCATATGATATTCCATTAAGCAATATTACGTCTATCGGGTTTGCCTCTCTTATAATTTCTAAGGCTTTTTCAGTAGCATCTAAACCATCAACCTCTATCTCTCTTAAAAACACTTCTTCAAGTATGGTCTTATTTGTTTTCACTCCCATTAGGATGGTTTTACCATCCTTATTTTTAGGCAGTTTTCCATCATCAAAAGCTATTATGTACTTATATGAGTAGTTTTGATATTTTCTCATCCTTAAATAAACCTTCCCTTATACTTTTCTCGCTTATACTTAGCTTTATTGTTTTTGTTCTACCATATCTACCTTTACTCACCACTTTTGCATTTATTATTCCAAGCATATCTAATTCATTTATTAAATCTCCAATTCTCCTTTGTGTTAGAGGATCAATGGCCATTTTCTCACAGAAACCCTTATATACCTCATATATTTCTCCAGTTGTATTCTCCCTTTTATTCATCTTAATTTGCAGTATGTATATTGCTGTTAAGATTATTTTTGAATGTAGTGGTAGACTGCTTAAAGCTTCAATTACTCTATCCTTCTCTATTTCTCTATATGCTTGTCTAACATGATCTATTGTCACCCTTTTATGACCCTCTCTCTCAGCTATCTCCCCAGCTATTCTTAATAAGTCTAAAGCTCTCCTCGCATCTCCATGCTCCTTTGCAGCTAAAGCTGCACATAATGATATTACCCCCTCATCTAGAACGTTTGGCTTGAAAGCTTTTTCCGATCTCTTTCTAAGTATATCTTCAAGTTCCGGTGCTGTATATGGTGGGAAAACTATTTCCTCCTCTCCAAGGCTACTTAAAACCCTTGCACTTAAAAACTCCGTGAATTTCAAATCGTTTGTTATCCCTATTATGCATACCTTACTCCTTTTTAACTCCATATTTACTCTTGTTAACTTGTAGAGTATTTCATCTCCACTCTTCTTTACCAATGCATCTATCTCATCTAAAACCACTATCATAGTTATATTTTTCTCCTCTAAGCCATTAACATACCTCTTATATACTTCAGCTGTAGCTAGCCCTGTGAATGGTACATGTATACCTATAGCTTCATTAAGTGCTGCAAGTATTCTATAATCAGTATCTTCATATCGACAATTCACATATGCTGTAAGAATTTTCCCAGCAACCTCCTCCCTCCTTTTAATACTTTCTAAAACATATTTTGCCACAGCAGTCTTACCTGTACCTGTTAATCCATAGAGAAACATGTTTGATGGCCTTTGATCTTGAAGTATTGGTGAAAGAATTTTTGCAATGGTTAATATTTGCTTCTCCCTATGTGGTAATTCATCTGGTATGTAATCCGGTCTTAGAAGTTCCCTATTTTCAAATACTTGTGAACGCATTATTCTAGCAAATAACTCATCTAACTCCTTAGACAATGCTACCGCCTCGAATCCATTAGAGCTAAATAATTATATTATTTCAAACCTATATTTCTATTGAAATGCTATGATCTCAATATTTTTCTTTAATTTATCATCAGCAATATATAAATAATATAATTTTACGTGTTTTTCTATCATATTTTTTATAATTTTTACCTTAGAAATAGGTAAAAATTTATTTGGAAATCATTCATATAAGCTAATTGTGCCATCTGAAGTCTATGATTCCATAAAGCTTCGCCATCTATTAATTAGACAAAACAAGTATAGATATGTGCTTAAGATTCAAGATCAAATATTATCTTCAATTAGAGAATTTTTGAGGGGTGAAGGATTTATTGAAATCTTAGCTCCAATAATAGGTCCATGCACAGATCCAGGCATACGCAATGCTAAACAAGTTTCCATAGATTATTATGGTGCAAGTTTCAAGTTAATGAGCAGTATGATTCTATATAAGCAAATGGCTATAACCTGTTACCCCAAAATATTTTCCTTATCTCCCAACATTAGGATTGAACCTTTAGAAAGCTTATATACTAAGAGACATTTAACAGAGTTTAGGCAGGTGGACATTGAAGCTGCTTATACATCATATGAAGAAATGATGTCGCTTGGAGAAAAATTGTTGAAGCATGTTATTTCAGATGTTTTAAATAAATGTTCAATGGAACTTAGCTATTTGGGAAGATATTTATCAACACCAAAAACTCCCTTCAAGAAGTATACCTATGATGAAGCTGTAGAACTTTTGAACTCTCTTGGTTTCAATATGAGGTGTGGTTGTGAAATTCCCTGGGATTTGGAGGAAAAATTATCCTATATGCATAAAGAACCCTTCTGGATTACTGATTATCCAATAACTGCAAGAGGCTTTTACTATTTAGAGCATTCAGATAAACCAGGCATATTAAGGGATTTTGACCTAATATACCCTGAAGGTTACGGTGAGGCTATCTCTGGTGGTGAAAGAGAGTATAGGTACGAGTATATTGTTAAAAGGATGAAGAATAGTGGTGAAGATCCATCCAATTATGGATGGTATCTTGAATTATTGAAGAGCGGTGTTCCACAATCATCTGGGTTCGGTATTGGTGTTGAAAGGCTCACGAGATATATTTGTGGTATTGATAATGTGTGGGATGCAGTACCATTCCCAAAGGTTGCTGGAATAATCTCCCCATAATGCTATGATACATCAAAGAAGCTAAACCTCAACACTTTCACATCCCTTAACCTCTCCATCTTAGAAATAAGATCCTTAATCTTAGACTTCTCACCTTTAA
The DNA here is from genome assembly GCA_038825625.1 of Methanomethylicia archaeon. Classification (GTDB taxonomy): domain Archaea; phylum Thermoproteota; class Methanomethylicia; order Culexarchaeales; family Culexarchaeaceae; genus JAWBOZ01. Next base: position 3,511 of record JAWBOZ010000081.1, read on the forward strand.
CCAATATTGCTTCCATACAATTCTTTTCATCAAGATGCACATGTGTATTTGATATTATTACATCCAAATATTCATGTTGTAACTCCGTCAATTCATGTTCCACTTCATGCTCAAAATATATAACTATCGCTCCACCAATATACCCCTCTCTCATCAATAAACCTCTCTCAGAAAGATACAATTGAATAGCTTCATCAACAATTTTGGATCTATTTTCAAGCTTCATCTCCCTCATATATTTATCCAATTTATCCAACGTTTCGTTTCTAAAAGCTATACTAATCCTCCTTATCTTACTCATATAACATCAAATAAACTTATTACAAACCCTAAAAATAAATAATGTTTTCATAACCAAATTGAAAATGTGAAAATTAATAATGCTATTGGATTCCTAAAATTTAGTCCAAGCATAATTTGGCCTTTTAACACAAATCTTTATCTGTAAATATTATTCTAGGAAAACTTTCCTTACTATACCTACAAGATCTAACCAAGCCGTATTAAGCTTCCTCAAAAAGATAAGTGCAAGGGATTAGATTATCACCCTCCCTCGAATTAATCTACACATGATTTTGTCAATATCTAGTCAAGAAAAACTTGATATTACCGTTTATGTGAAATCTTTTAATTATTTAAGTAAAAAATTAGGTGATACCCTAAGCATATCCTCAATTGACTTAAAGGCAAAGAAGTTCATCATTATGAAGGCGAAATAATCCCTCTTTCTCACATAAAGCATGTCATGTCGGTTTAGCCATTAGTGGAGTATTGCTTTCTTTTTCCTGGATAGAGAATCCGATTTAAATGCAAAAATGATGATGAGGGCGAGAATGATGACTGTAAGAAAATAGTATGGGAAGATGGAACTGACAACATTTGCTTCAAAAAATAGTATTGTGTTTGCTGTATTTGTGGATGCATGGTATAGCGATGTGGTGAACAGGCTCCCCTCAGTGGAATTATAAAGCCATGTATAAGAGATCGAGTAAAAAAGCGTGAAAACGGCGAACCAGAGGAAATTATGATAGTTGACCGCCATGAGG
>JAWBOZ010000082.1:0-4549 GCA_038825625.1 Methanomethylicia archaeon
TGAAAACTTTCTGGTGTATGCATTTGTGATAGCATTTCTGGTGTATTTAATAGTGTTGTTCTTCTAAATTGACTCATAATAAACTTTTCTGCTGAAGGTAATGGGTTCATAACATGCCACAATGCACAATACTCTTCCATTCTCATTCTATCCAATTCTTTACCGCTTAACTTTCTTGTTAAATGAAAATCCGTTATATATGTTTCATTAAATCCTACAACGTGGTTTGCCAAATGAGAGTTTGTATATATTCCCATCCCTGTGGGATCCATTATTGTTCCATGTATGATTCTATTGTTGTGTAGCATTCTTAAATTGTATCCGCAAGATGATCCAAGCCATTTAAGATAAGCTTTCACATCCTTTACATCTAATATCTTATCTATTTTTGGTATTAGTAGACCATATAATATTTCATCAACTCTTACATCACTAACATTCTTGTAAAATATGCATGCTCCCTGAGAGCTTTTACATGCTTTTTCAAGCATATTTAATAACTTTTCTTTTCCCTCCCCCCTAAGTTTATTTATAAGTTCATACCTATTTGGGATTTCAAGTAGCTTGATATTATCATAAAATCCTAAGCCTATAGGCTCTGGCGTAGGTATTCCAAGATCCTTTAACATTAACATTTTTTCCAATTCATTTTCAGCTTCTTCTCTCGTCATAAATCCCCACATTAATTGTCCGGTTCCAATGTATTCTTTTGTGAAGAAATATGTGTATATTGTTTTGTCCTCGTATATTGGCTTTACATCTTTAAATGGTATTCCAATACCCTTTAATTTAACTATATAATTCCCATATAATCTTATCACAGATCTAAATCCACTTATATAACCTTTATCTAATGGAAGTTTTTCAATACTTTCACATATTATTGGTATTTCATCCTTTTTGTGAGGGTAATATTGTGGATTTATTAGTTTTGTTTCCCCCTCTATTAAGTAGTATTCAATTTTTCCTCCCCTGAGCATTTCAATTAACTTTTCAAACATCACATACCTATTTTCCTTAACCTCTCTTAAATATTGTTACGTTTATTTATTCTCACCTAATATATTAAATGGTGAATCCTTTGGATAGATGTAGGGTGAGGGATATCGGTCTAAGTATAGGCTTTATGGATACTGGCAAATATAATTCTATAGTTGATGTTTATGGTGTAAGGGTTGGTCATTGTACATTAATTTGTGGTGAGGGTAAACTTATCCCCGGTAAGGGTCCTGTTAGAACCGGTGTGACAGTGATTTTTCCACATAATGATGATAATGTTTTTAAGAGTAAGGTTCCTGCAAGTTCCTTTGTTATTAATGGTTTCGGAAAGCCTATTGGTTTAATTCAATTGAATGAGCTTGGCCAATTGGAGACTCCGATAGCTTTAACAAATACCCTTAATGTTGGTATCGTGGCTGATGCCATTATTGAGTATATGCTCAATTTGAATCCGGATATTGGTGTAACTACTGGAACCGTTAATCCTGTGGTATTGGAATGTAATGATGGTTTTCTAAATGATATTCGTGGTAGACATGTTAAACATGAGCATGTTTTTGAAGCTGTAAAGAATGCTTCAAGTAATGTTTTAGATGAAGGTAATGTTGGTGCTGGCACTGGAATGTCATGTTTTGAGTTTAAGGGCGGTATAGGTTCAGCTTCTAGAAGGCTTCCTAAAGATGTGGGAGGATATACTGTTGGAGTTCTAGTATTATCGAATTTTGGTCGTAGGAGAGATCTAATCATTTCTGGTGTTCCAGTGGGGTTAGAGCTTAAGGATTATGGTGTCAGTAAGCCTCAAAATGGGGGATCAATAGTTATTATAATTGCAACTGATGCTCCATTAACTTCTAGACAGCTTCATAGGTTAGCTAAACGTGTAGCTCACGGTCTTGCTAGAACTGGAAGTTATTCATCTCATGGTAGTGGAGATTTTGTGGTGGCTTTCTCCACAGCTTATAGAATTCCACATTATGAAGATTCTTTAACATATGGGATATCCATTTTAAGTGAAGGGTACATGTCATACCTATTTAGAGCTGTTGTGGAAGCTGTTGAAGAAGCTGTGTTAAATTCCATGTTTATGGCTGAAACCATGGTTGGCAGGGATGGTAATGTTAGGTATGCAATTCCTATAGATAGGGTTATAAGTTTACTTGAGAAGCATGGTGTTATAAAACGTTAACTATACCCCTCAATACACCATTTTTCCGATATAATCTTAAGATTTTTGAACGCCATTTCCCTTTCCTTTTCATTCCTCTTTACAGCTTCTAGTATTGATTTTAATTCCATTATTACATTGTCATACTGCCTCTTTGATATTGGGTATGGTATTCCATCTTTACCTCCAACGGTATAAGACCATTTCAATGGATCATATATATGTGTTACTGGATCTCTTTTTGATGGTGGCTCGTTATATATCAGTTCTGAAATTAGTGATAATGCTCTTAGAGTGTTGGGGCCTATGCCGCGTTGAAGTAAGAGCTCTTTAAAATCGTTAATATTTACATTGTATATTTTGTTTAGTATATCCCAATTTATTTTATCTTCGTTTATAGGTTTATAAAGTATGTAATATTTTTGGTTGCTTTGGTTGGAATAATTTTTTAACCATTTTTCAATACTTTCACTTTTACTCAATATTCTGTTTATTTCCCCTATTTCCCTCTTTATTTTGTTTGGATTTTCATTAACAATATCTACAATTGTTTTTCTCGCATTGGAGCTTTCTTTATCCACTAGGTTCAATACTTCACTCATTTTTAATGGGCATGTAATAGCGGTGTGTGGTTCTTCAATAATATTTTTAATATTTTCTGAGAACCAATGGTATCTTCTCGCATATTTTAATTCAATGTTCATGCCTTGCTGAATTACACACCACTTTCCATTTTTAGATATTATCATTGAATGATGGTATATTTTGAATCCATCTTGTATTGCTGCATTATCAATTTTTGCAACAATCCTACTACTTTCTTCAAGTCTTCTAGTTATTTCATCATTTAATTCAAATCGTTTAGAAATTTCTTTAATATCATTTATTGTTTCAAGGCTTCTTTTACCTTTACCTCCAGCTATAGCTAGATTAACATTTACTTTCATCAATGTTTCTCTTAGAACTCCACATGTTACTGTGGTTGATCCTGATGAGTGCCAATCGAAACCTAAAACGTTGCTGAAAGCTTGAAACCATAGTGGATTTGTTATTCTTTCCATTATTTTTATCTCTCCAAATTCATTGTACATTATTTCAAGTATTTCTCCAGCTAATTTTACCATTCTTTTAAAGAGCCATCTTGGGGCTTTACCGTAATGTAGTGGTAATTCTGCTATTCCATTTATTCCCATAATTTTTAACCATTATCAAATTAAATTTAACTTAAATAATTTAAATTTCTTCCTCTATTATTCCCATAATTTCCTCAATTCTTCTTCTATTATCCTCAAGCATGACCTTCCTTAATTTATTTTTCAGTGTTCTTTCTATAGTTACTCTTCTACCTTCAAACATTTTCTCCATCTTCTTATTCAGTTTCTCCCCTTCATCATCAAAATCTGTTAATATTGCTATCCTAGAGTTTGTGTGCTCCCTTTCAATTTCCTCTATTAACATGAATAATGGTTTATGAGCATCTCCTATAGCTATTAGTTGTGATTTACATCCAAGCTTCTCCAAGACTTCTCTATCATGTTTCCCCTCAACAATTATTATATCCACATTTTCATCAATGATCTTTAATATCTCAATGATCCTATCTCTCCTCTCTCTTAATCTTCTTGAGATCTTCATGGTGATCATCACGAGGAATATCCACTTATAAAGTGGTTTAATTATTCTCTTCTTGCATGTAATATTATGTGTGGTAATTCTGGTAGTAGTATCTTTTCCAATGCCAGTGAGATGGCTTTTGGGGATCCTGGTATTGCTGCAATAAATATTCCATTGTATATTCCCGCTATGGCTCTTGAAATTATGGCTGCTGAACCTATATCCCTATAACTTAGGATTCTAAATATCTCACCAAACCCATCAATTCTCTTATCCAAAATTTCTTGTACCGCTTCATAGGTTAAGTCTGTTTTAGTTATTCCAGTTCCGCCTATGAATATTATTGCATCATTCTCCAACGATTTCTCCAATATTTTCTTTTGTATCATCACCTTATCGTCTGGTATTATTTCTTTACATGTAACTGTGTATCCATAATTTCTGGTGATTCTTTGAGCTTCCTCCCCAGAGGCATCTTCCACAGCTTCCCCACTTAAAATCTTCCTATATCTTGATGTGCTAACAACTATTATTGCCACCTTTAATTCCCTCATTTCTGCTTCTCTCTTATGTTCAACACTCATACATTACTTCCTCCTAATTACTGTACCAGTTTTACCTTCCAATGCTTCACAAGCTTTATCTAATGATGTTATTATTGCCTTTTCTCCGCCCCATTCTATAAATCTTATGCATGCCCTTATTTTCGGCCCCATACTTCCAGGTGGGAAGTGTCCTTCTCTATAATATTTTTTAGCTTCCTTCACATTC